>JBFZBV010000466.1:0-3556 GCA_041308285.1 Planctomycetota bacterium
GCCGCTCTCACGGACGGGTTCCGGGATTTCCTGCGGAAAAGGGAGGCGGCGGAGGCCCCTGAAGCCGCTTTGGCGGGCGCGCAGAAGCTCGAGTACGTGAGGGAGAAGACGGGGGCGGACGGCAGCGTGACAGTGTTCGCAGTGCAGAAGCCGTCTCCCGCCGGGGGGAAGGCATCCGGGGAGGGCCCCAAGGCGGCCCCGGTCAGATCCATGCTGGTTTTCGAGAAATCGGGCGACTCGTACAGAATCCGGGAATGGCTGGAGGAGTGCCAGGCATGTTCCGGGACCGGCGTCTGCCCGGCCTGCGGAGGGGAGGGCGTGACGAGGGAGCGCAAGTGCCCGGAATGCGGCGGGACGGGGAAGAAATCCGGCGGGGCGGCCTGCGAGGCGTGCGACGGGAAGGGGATTCTCGGGCCGGCGGCCTGCCGCTCATGCGAGGGGGACCGCGGAGCATGCAGGACCTGCTCGGGCAGGGGCGGCCTGAGGCGGGACGTGTTCGACACTTCGGGGCTCATCGGCGACTTGGAGCTGAAGGAGAGCGGATTCCGCGGTCTCGGCGCCCCCGAGGAGGCGGTCAAGACCTACCTGGACCTCGAGAGGGCGCTCGAGGCGGTCCGCTGCAGGGCGGTGGCGAAGTTCACGGCCGAGCTTCGCAGGATGATAACCGGGTATTTCCCGAAGGACGCGCTCGACAAGTTCGACGCGGCGGTGAAGAGGAGCACTGCGGAGTTCCAGGCCGGCATGGAAGGCATGAGGCGCGAAATCGGCAGAGCCCGGAGCGAAGAAGGCGCCGAGATTGTCCTCGTCACGACGGAGACGGGCGGCATCACGGGGGAAAGCCACAGGGAACTCATGTACTTCAGGGCGGTGCTCAAGGACGGGGCCTGGAAAATCGCGGACCGTGCCGGAATGTGCAGGGACTGCCTCGGCGACGGATCGTGCGGCATGTGCGGCGGGACGGGGAAAAAAGGGAATGAAGCATGCCCGGCCTGCGCCGCGTCGCCGGGCAAGTGCGCCATGTGCGGCGGGTTCAAGTACCAGTGGGAGCGCAAGGCTTCGGACTAGCCGCCGGACTTCCCGCCGGGCGCGTAGTCCGGGTCTATCAGGCGGAACCCCATGAACACGGCCATGGATTCCGTCTCGAAGGCTTCGCGCTTCACGCGGTTGCCGGCTGCGACCGTGACCATCTTGTACATGAAGCCCTTGTTCACGAAGGTCCAGAAGGCGAAGTAGAGAGGCGCGGATCCGGATTCGGTCTCGATTACGGTCGCAATACCCCTGCAGCCGTTCACCTCGTAGCCTTCCTGCTTCAGCACATTGAAGGGCCCGGACGCCGCCATGAACTCGTCGAGGTCCTTCCTGGCGAACCGCTCCGTGGTGATCTCCTCAGTCATCTCCCCGGTGTTGACTGCGATTGAGAAGAAGATGTCCGGCTTCTTCCTGGAGAATCCCGCGATAGCGCCGCTCATAATCTCCCTGGGATTCTCGGAGCTCCAGGCCTTGGAAGGCACAGAGAACCGGAAGTTCAGGTCGGCCATCTCGACGTCCGGCTTGAGCTTCTCCGGCGCGGGGGCCCTGTCGGCGACAACCCAGGCGGCCGGGGCGGCGGTGGCGGAAGTCGGGGGGGCGGCGACGGATTGCACGGGATTCCTGTTCCAGGCGGCCTTGAGCCGGTCCCCGGCGAAGGCGAATCCTATGGCGATGATGCAGAACGAGCAGATGCTCAGGCCCAGCGCGCCCCAGGCATGCGATTTCCCGCGCATGTACGCCCCGGGCTGCGCCGCATGCTGGGCCAGCGACACGATGCACAGCACGAAACCGGCCAAAATCATGAGACCCGCCACGATTGCGAGGACGGCCTGAATCGCGCTGGAGACGAGTTTCGCGAGAGGCGATTCGCCGGCAAGGGAATTGACGACGAGCCCGAGACCAATCGACAAGGCCCATCCGCCGACAATCAGCCACAGGCTCACGATTCCGGCGTGGTTGATTTTATGGGGGATTACCCGGGCCCTCTGCGGGGGCGGCGCGGACTGCGGCGCAGGTTCGGCCGGACCCGGAGCGGCCGAGGCCGGAGTTGCGGGGCCGGAGGCGGGGGTTCCCGGCGTTCCGGCGCCGACGAGCCCTTTCCGGCCGCACTGGGGGCATGGCCTGTAGCATCCGAGGAACATCTGGGGTAGTTTCGCCTTCGCCCCGCAGGAACCGCATTCGAAGTTGAACTCAGTCTCGTCCATGTGGCACCTTGCGCGTAAACCGGCCTGTTTTTCCGCAGTCGGTCTCCGGTGCGTGGCAGGGCTGCCGGACGTCCCGCCGCTGTCCGCCGGAACCGGAATATATCAGCCCCAATCCCGCGCCGCAAGGCGGGAATGCCGGTCTTCCTGGTTGTCGGGGCCGGGGGGCGCGGATATTATTCGTTAATCGGGAAACGGGCGCGGCGCGCAGCGTCTCTCTTTTGTCCGGCAGTCAGAACATGGCCAGACCCAGGATTGAAATGCCTTCGAGGTTCATCTACAAGGCTAACCGCAAGGTCGAAATGCCCGCGGAGTTCGGAACCCTGTTCGGCGCCGTTCCGGGCTCCGATGCAACGGCGAATCCCCGAGCCGACGGGGAGGAACGCTGAACATCCCGGGAAGCGCGGATGGTTTTGCCCGGCGGAATCCCGAAGTCCGAAGACGCCGGAACGGGCCCGACATGGCTGCAGCAATTCCCGACTTTCTGCGAAGCCGGAGGAGCGGTGGACGAGAGAATCTACAAGGAGTTGTTCGAGAGGATCAGCGAAGGCGTGGTCGTGCTTGATTCCGACAGCCGCGTCCTGGAATGGAACAGCGGAGCCGAGGCAATCACCGGGTTTTCAAAGGCCGAGGTGGTCGGGAGGAAGTGCAGAGACGGCGTCCTGGCGCATCTGGACGCGGACGGCGCCAGCCTTTGCGGCACGGCCGGCTGCGTCGCCGTCAAAGCCTCGACAGGAGGGAAGCCCTGCGAGGGCGACGTCTTCCTGCAGCACAAAAGCGGCATTCGGGTGCCCGTCCACACGGCGGTCGTGCCGCTGGAGGACGCCGGGGACGGCAGGCCCGGAGTGGCGCAGATTATCACCGACCTGTCCGGCAGGACAGCGGCCGAGGAGGAGATTGAGAACCTCATGAAGCTCGCGCTCCTGGACCCGGTCACCGGCTTCGGGAACCGGAGGTTCGCGGAAATCCAGCTCAAGGCGAGGCTTGACGAACTCGACCGCTACGGCTGGCCGTTCGGGGTCCTTTTCGCCGATGCGGACCGGTTCAAGGCGGTGAACGACTACTGGGGGCACAGCGCGGGGGACGGCGTGCTGAGGATGATTGGCATGACGATGCGCAACAGCCTGCGATCGTTCGACGCGGTCGGGCGATGGGGCGGCGACGAGTTCGTAGCCGTCGTATCCAACGTGGACACGGAAAAGCTTGCTTCGGTGGCGGACAAAATCGTCCGGCTCGTGGAGAAGTCCCACGTGCCCTCGGGCAACCGGGAAATCAGGGTCACGGTGTCGGTGGGCGCCGCGCAGGGGGTGCTCGGAGACACGGTG
>JBFZBV010000467.1:0-2890 GCA_041308285.1 Planctomycetota bacterium
GCTCGGGTACATCCACATCCAGGCGATGAGCGGGAGAAGCTTCGAGAAATTCCGCCGCGAGTACCTGTCCAAGGTCCGCAGCCGCGAGGGGCTGGTCCTGGACGTGAGGAACAATCCCGGCGGGTACATCCACAACCAGCTGTGGGAGCTCCTGTCCAAGCGCGTGCCGGTCGGGAGGTTCCAGATTCGCGGCGCGGAGCCCGAGACCCAGCCCGACCACACGTGGCAGAGGCCGGTGGTGCTGCTCATCAACGAGCGTTCGGCTTCGGACGCGGAGATTTTCCCCTGGGGATTCCGCAAGCTCGGCCTCGGCAGGGTGATAGGCGTCCCGACCTGGGGCGGTGTCATCGGAACCGGGGGAACTTCCCTGATTAACGGCGCCTGGCTCAGGCTCCCATACGTGGGGTGGTACACGGACGACGGCAGGAACCTCGAGAACTACGGGGTGGAGCCGGACATCCGCGTGGAGAACCATCCCGAGGACGAGGCCCTGGGGTCCGATCCGCAGATCGAGCGCGCGATGAGGGAGCTTCTGGCCGAAATCGACGCGAGGAAATAGGGTTGTGTAACAATTAGACCTGGTCCGTTTATTAGACGATTTTTCTTGATATGTTACGCATGCCGAATCCACAATAGGGATGTCTGAATTCCTGTGTGTTGTTTTGAAGGCTATCATGATGTTTACCGGTCTGTTCCACCGCAGATGAGCCGGCGCCTCCGATGAGAGACGCCGTGCGTCTCTCGCAACGGAATAGGCCGGCAGACTGCATGGAAGCCCAACTCGCATCCGTTCTCTTCCCCGCACTCCCGGCCCGCCGGTTCATCCTTCGCGCAATCGCGTGAAATCGCATTTTATTGCGACTTTTTAACGGAGGATGAACATGAGATTCCGAGACACACTCTGGTCTGCCTTCCTGTGCTTCGCGCTCGCATTCTTCGCATGCGGATGCCCGGACGACGACGACGACCCGCCTCCGCCCGTCGACCCGGCGGCGAGTCTGCTCTGGAGCCTGACGACGCTCACCGATCAAATCGCCGCAGGCAACGTGACCGTCCTGGACTGCAGGACGACCGCCTCCCACACCGACGGGACCACGTACATCCCGTACAACGAGGAGCACATCACGGGATCCTACTGGTTCGACTTCTTCCTCTTCGGCGATCCCTACATCACGGACATGACAGCTCTCACCAACAGGCTCGAGGAACTGGGCATAACGACATCAACCAGAATCTGCCTGTACGACGCGGGCATAGCCAACCCGCAGGGCAAGGTGTTCTACAACCTCGAGCGGCTCGGCTGCACGGACGTGCACATGCTCGACGGCGGGTTCCCTGCGTGGAAGACTGCCGGCGGTTCCACATCCACGACCGCCACCACCCTCCCGACCGCGTCGACCTTCGTCGCCAGCATAGACGAGTCAATCCACTATGATCTCACCGAGATGGAGGCGGCCTACGTCGCCCGCGCGGGCGGCGACACGACGTACGCGCTCATCGACTACCGCGAGCCGGAGCTCTACTGGGGCCACAAGATATGCCCTGACGCAATCCGCCACGGCTACATGCCGAACAGCACGCTTCTCGACTGGCACGACTACTTCGACTCGGCCACGAGCCTGTTCAAGACGCCGTCGGAAATCGAGACCCTGACCGTCGCCGCAGGCGGCAGCACTTCGAAGACGAACGTGCTGATTTGCAACAAGGGCTGGAGGACCGGCATCGCGTACTTCGCGCTGAGGTACATCGGCTGGCCAAAGTCCTGCCTGGTCCACTACGTGGGCGGCATACGCGAATGGGCCGCGGGGACGCCGGCAACATACCCCATGGACACCGAAGGCTGCTACAGGCGCGGGACGTCCATGGGCTCGAGCTCCGCGAAGCGCTTCGCGGGGTGCTCCGCCCAAATCGGAGATGTCGTCTACTGCATCGGCGGATACACGGCCAACGCCACCGGCGGCTTGCATTCCGCCGTGGTCCAGTCCTACGACATCTCCGCGAACACATGGACGACCCTGACCTCGATGCCCGAGGCAATGGCCTTCTCCGCAGCAGCGGCGGTGGGCAACTACATCTACGTCTTCGGCGGGCTCGACAGCACCAACACCGTCAGGGCGACCGTCTACGTGTACGACACGGTCGCTAACACCTGGGACAGCGGGGCCGTCGAGACCCCTCTCCCGACGGGCAGGTTCAGCTACTCCGCGGCAGCCGTCGGCGCCAAGATCTACCTCGGCGGCGGCCTCACCGCGACCACGACCTCGGTCAGCGCGAACTACTCGGACGCGTTCTACGAATACGACACAGTGGCCCACGCCTACGCGACCCTGCCCGTGCTTCCGCACACCCGCAGGTGCCATGCTTTCGTCGCGGACGGCAACAACGTATACCTCGTCGGAGGCTACTGGTACGATCAAACCCAGACCGGCGACGCATGCAAGAAGGACCTCGACGATTTGCACGTAATCAACACGTCGAGCCCCACATCCTGGACCGCCCTGGCGAGCCTTCCGAGCAAGATTGCAGGCCACTCCGCCGTCGTGCTGAGCGGCAAGATTTACGTCCCCGGCGGCTGGCGGGTGGCCGGCACAACTTGCGACGTGTACGTATACGACATCGCAGGCAACTCATGGGTCATCAAGATGAAGACCGTGGACCGCAAGGCCCTCATCGGCTGGCCGCGTTACTGGTACTTCCTGGGCGCCTCGGGCACCGACATACCGGTCCTCGGCGGCTATTCCGGCGGGCCCGGCAACATACCCACGACCCCGACCGGCGGAATGACCCATTACAACCAGGCGTACATCTACGATTTGACCAATTTGTTCTACAACTGACGGAGGCCCGGAGGAAGCTTGCCCGGGGAGGCGCAGGGCGCCTTCCCGGGCCT
>JBFZBV010000468.1:0-13282 GCA_041308285.1 Planctomycetota bacterium
CATGTATCCTCACGAATCCCAGGGCCATTGCAAGCCAGATTTTCGGCGGCGGCATCAGAATCGAACGCAGACTGCGCCTCATTGCCAGATAGCCGGCAATTTGCAGAAGTCCGCCAATCGACGACGTGACGGCCAGGAACTGCCAGATTCCCAGCCGTCTTCCCGTAAATATGATGCAGGCGGAGGACATGCTCCAGAGCAGAACGGCCCCCGCGCCCATCGCCGTTCCGAAATGAGCGTGCGGATATTGATCCTCTTTCATGTACCAAGCATCCAACGGAAGGCGAACGTTCGGGTTCATGTGCGTCGGGGAGAGCAGCGAATCGACTTCGACTGCTTCGCGAGCTCCGGTCGATGCGATTGTCGGGCTATTCTGCCTCGTCTTCTATCAACTCGCGCAGCCGCTCAATCAGGAAGTCAGCGTGCTTCCGGCGTTCCGCGATCCGATCCGGCCATAGCTCCCGGATCACTCCGGCAATCATGACGACCGTCATCCCGACAGCTTTCGCGCCGTCGAGTTCGTTTGACCCTCCGTCACCGACAAATGCCGATTCTGCCGCCGACACTCCGAGCTCGCTCAACGAGAGCTCGTAGATCTCCTTCTCCGGTTTCACGCATCCCGCCACACAGGAGAAGATTGTGGAGTCGAAGAGGTGCGCGACCTTGCTTTGACTCCAAGCCGCGACCTCCGTGACATCTGCATTACTGATGAGCCCAATGCGCTTGCCGCGCGACTTGAGGCATTCAAGTGACCCCATGCGGCCTAACAATAGTCATAGCCGGACGAGACTGAACCAAACAAGCAGGGTTCGTCCGGGCTATGGGCAGCCGGACCGGCTTCCGACGTGGCTATTTTCAGCCGCCGGGCTTGGGGAAGCCGGCCGTGAAATCCTTGTCAGGCTCGCCTTTCTCGGTCTTGGCCACGAGATCCGCGATTTCGGTCTTGAATTTCCGGAAGTCCTCGTCAGTCATGTCAACTGATCCGTACTTCACGAGCGACTCGGCCATCTTCTTCACGAAGCTCAGGCGCACCCGCCCGGGGATGCGCGGAAGAACGACCTTGATTCACGTAGGCATCATCTCGACCATCATCTGCGGCATCATTCCGGACATCATCGAGAACGTTTCGTCCGAGTCGCTCATGTCTACCTCTCAAGTTCCAGTTTCGCGACGTCGAGCAGGTCCTGCGGCCTCCCAGACGCCTTTTTCGCGGCGATAAGGTCCTTCTTCGATATGAACGGCACTACGACGCCGCCTACTTCGACCTCTACTCTCCTGGACCAGGATTCGTCGAAGTCCAGGCCCTTGACCGACATCATGACATCCACCCTGAACGGCGGCATTCCCATCTGGTATAAATAGCCTTCGGCGGCGAAGTCTTGCGCATCCAGCCCCTGCAGCGGCGCACCGAACTCGCGCAGAGCGGAAAAAACGGCTCTTGCGTTGCTCTTTTCCGTGGAAACCCAGATGTCCAGGTCCTTCGTGTAGCGCGGCTCGGTGTAGTTCATGACCGCATACCCGCCCACCACGAGGAACCTAGTCCTGTATTTTCCGAAAAGACTCAACAGATCTTTGAAGTCTGGGCTCGACAGCATGTCCTGTTTTCAGAAGCATGGCGTCGAGCACGAGGTCAAGGGCGGCCTCGAATATGGCTTCGGGCCCCTGGGCCTGCCAGAACTCGACGTCGAACCTGTTTCCCGGATCGCCCATTCTTCCGTATGACTCGGTTATCCCGTTCCTTACTCGCATGCATACATTATCCCAAATGCGGGGGGCAGGCTTCAATCAGGATAATCAGTCTCGCGCCGAAGGCGCGATCAGGGGAATCAGGGCGCAGATAAAGATCCTCAAAGCGGTTTCCCCCCGCACTTCACTCGCATCATAACCCGGACGAGCCGGAACCAAAGAGGTTGAGCTCGTCCGGGTTATTCCACGCGCTGCGCGCGTGAAAATCGGAATATTCTTTGAATTCCTACAATAATAAAATCACTAAGTGACTAAAGCCCCAGGGCGGCGTCGATCATGCTCATGACCTGCTTTTCCCTGAAGGCCGCGACTTTGGCGGCCGAGTTGGGGCAAGCCGCGGCGCACGCGCCGCAGCCGGTGCAGAGCGCCTCGCGCACGACGATGACGTTCGTCTCCGGGTCGATGACCCTCGCGTCGTACGGGCATGCCGCGACGCAGACCTGGCAGCCGGAGCAGCGCCGGGCGTCAACCTCGGCCACGGTCACGGCGACGGACTCCAGGGTCCCGCGCGTGAGCAGCGCAGCCGCCCTGCCCGCAGCGGCGCGGCCCTGCGTAACCCTCTCCTCGAGGCCCTGCGGGCAGTTCGCGAGACCGGCCAGGAACACGCCCTCGCGCATGAAGTCCACCGGCCTGAACTTGACGTCGGCCTCGGCGAAGAACCCGTCGCGGTCGAGTTTCACGTCCAGGATTTTCGCCAGGGCGGCGTTGTCGCCGGGCCCGAAAGCGGAGCTGAGCACGAGATAATCGGCCTCCACTTCCACGGTGGCGTCCAGGACCGGATCGGAAGCTTTTATCACCAGCTTCTCGCCCCGAGCGGCCACCTGCGGCTTGACGCCCTCCTCGTACCTCATGAATACGGCCCCGGCCGATCTGGCATCCCTGTAGAAGTCCTCGTTGAACCCGAAGGTCATCATATCGCGGTAGAACACGGTGATTGCAGCGTCGGGGAGGCGCTCCTTCAGCGCCCTCAGCGTCGCCATCATCTCGGAGCAGCACGACCTGCCGCACCAGGGCTTGGACGCATCCCTCACCCCCGCGCACATGATTACCGCCACGGACGAGGCGCCCTTGGCCTTGCCGGACACGAGGAGCCTGTCGAAGTCCTGTTTCAGCAGCACCCGCTCGTTCCGTTTGTACATGTATTCCGACGGCTCAATCCTCTTGCCTCCGGTCGCGACCACGACCGATCCGCACTGGACCTTTTCGAGGGTCCCGTCCGACCTCTTTATCCCCGCCACGAAGTTGCCGGCCCAGCCCTCGAGGGACGCGATTTGCGCCGAGGTCCAGGTCCTGATTGCGGGATTGGCTTTCACCGCTTCGACCAGTTTGCGCGAGAATTCCGCGGGGTCCGCCGACGTCTGGTGCAGGACCATGCTCCCTGCGCTGCCGCCCGGCGAGGCCGTCTTTTCGACGAGGTCGGACTCGAATCCGAGATCCGCGAGCGTCAGCGCCGCGGTCATGCCGGCCGTGCCGCCTCCGACAATCAGCACCCGCGGCGTGGTCTTCGCGGGAACGGCCTGGCGCGGGAGTTCGGACGCGAGCCTCGCCGCGGCCATGCGAATCATCGTCCCGGCCTTGTCCGCAGCGCCTTCCGCCTCGTGCACCCACGCGGCATGCTCGCGGAGGTTCACGATGTCGACGAAGTTGGACGGGATTCCTGCTTTCTCAGCCGCGGTCCTGAACATCGCCGTGAACCTGTACGGCAGGCACGCGGCGAAAATCACCCTGTTCGCTTTCGACGCAGCGAGCTTCGCGGACACGGCGTCGAGCGTGTCCCTGCCGCACAGCACGGGCACGGTCTCGACCGACTCGAAACCGCCTCCTGCGCGGGCCGCGAGGGACCCGAGGTCGACTTTCGACGAGACCTCGCCGCCGCATCCGCAGAGCACGAGCGCGATGCGCGCCGTGTCCTGGGGTTTGAGGCCCGTGCCGCCGACCGAGCCCTGTTCAGGCCCCGGTGCTGAGGAGTGGGTCATTGCGAGCGCGGCCGCGGCCGAAGCCGCTGCCATTGTGTCCGGAATGTCCCTGGGCTGCGAGATCGGGCCGCACACGTACACGCCGTCCCTGGTCGTCCTGACGGGATCCAGGGGCTCCACTGCAGCGAAGCCGTGCTTCTCGGCGTCGATTCCGAGCTTCGAGAAGAGCTCGGCTGATCCTTCGGGAGGCCTGAAGCCCGTGGAAAGCACCACGAGGTCGAAACGCCGCTCGGAAATGGTGCCGTCCTTGCCGGCGGCGAAAAGCGCGAGGTCGCCCGTGCCGGGCACGTCCCTGACCGCGGCGACACGGCCCTTGAAGAACTTGACCCTGTCCGCAGCGCCGAGGAAATAGCGGTAGTAGCCCTTGCCGAAGGCGCGGAAGTCCATGTAGAAGATTTCCGGCCTGGCCATGGGGTCCATTTCCGCGGCCATGAGCGCTTCCTTGAGCGCGAACATGCAGCATGCCGACGAGCAGTACGACGCCGCCGTGTCCCTCGACCCCACGCACTGGAGGAACGCGATTCTCCGCGCGGGTTTGCCGTCCGAGGGCCTTTTGAGCTCCCCCCTGCCGGGTGTCGCCTGGCAGAGGAGCCTTTCGAACTCGATGCCGCTGAGAACGTTTTTGTATCTTCCGTGGCCGTACTGGCCCATGGGCGCGGGCGCGAACTCCTCGAACCCCGCGGAGAGCACCACCGAGGCCGCTTCGATGACGCGGGTCTCGTCCTTGCCTTCCAGCTTCACGGCCGCCGTGGGGCACACCTCGACGCACTTGCCGCAGCGCGTGCACGCGGCGAAGTCGATTGCAGGGATGTTCGGCACCGCGAGCCTGTGGCGGACGTAGATGGCCTTGCGTTCGGCCAGGCCTTCGGAGAACTCGTCCGGCACCGACACCGGGCATGCGTCGATGCACTTCCCGCAGGAGATGCACTTCTCCTGAACGACCCCCGAATGCCGCACGAGGACGGAGACCTTGAAGTCAGGCGCGGATCCTTCCACCGACGCGACTTCGGCGCCGGTCAGCAGGGTGATGTTCGGGTGGCCCATTTCCCGGCGAAGGCAGAACTGCGGGACCCTCCCGCCGGAAAGGCCTGGCAGGGACCTGCACATTCCGCAGTGGTTGTTGGGGAACTGCAGGTCGAGCTTGGACAGCGTTCCGCCGATGTTGGGCCTGCGTTCGACCAGGAAGACCTTCCTGCCCGTCTCGGCGATGTCCAGCGACGCCTTGATGCCTGCGATCCCCGCGCCCACGACCACGTGGGGCTTCACAGGCCTGGATTTCGATTCTGCCATGACGTCGTGCGGCCGCGCGATGCGCGGCCCTCCAACGGAATCCGGGGAATCAATACTCCTTCAACGCGTTCTCGATGAGGTCGATGAACTGCCTCGTGCTGAAGTTCTTGTGCCCCATTGCCTCGGACGGGCATGCGACCGCGCATGCGCCGCAGCCCTGGCATATGGAGGCGTTGACCCGGGCCTTGCCGGTCACCGGGTCGAGTTCAGGCGCTCCGAACGCGCAGGCCGCAACGCAGTAGCCGCAGCCGGAGCACACCTCCTCGTCCACGAACGCCACCACCGGGTCGTTGAGGAGCTCCTCGTTCGAGAAGAGCGACAGGACCTTGCTGGCCGCCCCGGAGGAGGAGTAGACCGAGTGCGTTATGTCCTTGGGCATCTGGCATGCGCCTGCGATGTAGATCCCCGCGGTGAGGGTCTCCACGGGGCCGAGCTTGATGTGGGCTTCGGACGCGAACCCGTGCTCGTCCGTGATGATGTTGACCGTCCTGCCGAGCTGCCTCGCGCTCGGATGTGCGACCACCGCCATTGCGAGGACCACCATGTCCGCGTCGATTGAGATTGATTTCCCCGCGAGGGTGTCCGCGGCGAGGACCCTGATCTTGCCCCCGACCCTGAAGGCCCTGGAGACGCGGCCCCGCATGTAGTCGACGCCGTCGGTCTCTGTCGCGGCGCGGTAGAATTCCTCGGCGCCCTTGGAGGTGGTCCTCACGTCGATGTAGCTCACTACCGCCCGTCCGCCCGGCACGGCCCTCATGAACATCCTGGCCTGCTTCGCGGTGTACATGCAGCATATGCGCGAGCAGTACGGCTTGTGATGCTCCGGGTCGCGGGATCCCGAGCACTGGACGAAGACCACTGTGCGCGGCACGGACCCGTCGGAAGGCCGCAGAATCCTGCCGCCGGTCGGGCCCGAGGGCGCGGCGAGACGCTCGAACTGGAGCGCGTCGATGACGTCGGGATCGGGATCGATTTCAGCGAGTTCGGACGGCGGCATGAGATCGAATCCGGAGGCGACTACCACGGCTCCGAGGTCGCGCTCGACGATTTCGTCCTGCATGTCGAAGTCCACCGCCCCCTTGGGCGCGGCGTCTTTGCACGCCGAACAGGACCCGTCCCTGAAGTGGAGGCACGCTTTGCGGTCGATTACGGGCATGGGCGGGTACGGGTCAGGGCCGGGGCTGTGGATTGCCTTGCGCTTGCCCAGGCCGCGGTCGAACTCCGACGGCACGGACACGGGGCAGGCCCTGGAAATCCGCTGCCAGTCCGCGCCGGGCACGTCTGCGGTGAACGAGGCCTTCCTGCGGATTTTCGCCTTGAAGTTGCCTACGTAGCCCTCGAGCTCCTCCACTTCGGAATAGGCCATGAGCTCGATGAGCGGGTTGGCTGCGCATTCGGCAATCCAGGGGCTCAGCAAGCACCCGGGCGGCTCGAACGACGGGGCCGTGGTCGCGAGGGCCCTGACCTTGCCGCCGATTGCGGGTTCGGTCTCGACCAGGACGACGGGATAGCCCGCGTTCGCTATGTCCAGCGCCGCCCTGATGCCCGAGATGCCAGCGCCGATGACCAGCGTCCTGCGGGTTATCTGCGCCCTGCCGGGGTATAGGGCCTCGTTTCGCTTCACCTTCTCGACCACGCCCTTGATGATGTTCATCGCCTTCAGCGTGGCGACCTCGGGCCAGTCGGGGTGCGGCCAGGAGCACTGCTCGCGGATGTTCGCGATTTCGCAGTGGTACGGGTTGAGCCCCTGGGACTGGGCGAGCCTGCGGAAGGTCTTCTGATGCAGGGCGGGCGAGCAGTTGCTCATCACGATTCCGTCGAGCTTCTTCTCCCTGATGGCCTTGCGCACTATTTCCTGGCCCGGGTCCGAGCACATGTAGAGGTAGTTCTCCGCGTGCTCCACGCCGGGGTACGTCGACATTTCCGCCACGACGCGCTTGACGTCAATCGTCGCGGCGATGTTCTTGCCGCAATGGCAGACGAAAACGCCGATCCTCTTCGCGCCCATGCTTCAATCCTGACTTCAACGACCGCCGGCCGCGGCGGAAGCCGCCGCAGGCTCGGGTTCCGGCCTCGAAGGCCTCTCCTTCTTCCCGAAGAACGACAGAACGCGGCCCGCGCAGCCCGACGCGTGCGCCACGCACTCGGGGATGTCCTTCGGCCCCTGGCAGGTCCCGGCGAAGAAGAAGCCGGGCCGCTGGGCCTCGAGCGGCATCAGCATCCCGTGCCGCTCGGACATGAACCCGTGCTGATCGACCTTGAGGCCGAGCCTGCCGGCGAGCTCGACGCCGGCGGGGTTGGGGATCATCGCCATGGCCAGGACCACGAGGTCCGCGTCCACGGTGAGCGGCCTGCCCGCCAGCATGTCGACGCCCGCCACCCTGATTTTCCGCCCCGCCCTGTATATCCTGGAAACGCGGCCCTTGACGTAGTGCACCCCCTCGTCCTCCTGGGCCCGCTGGTAGAACTCCTCGTACATCTTCCCGTCGGTGCGCACGTCGATGTAGAAGTAGTGGACCGTCCCGCCGTGCACCGCGTGCCTGTAGAGCATCGCGAGCTTCGTGGAGTACAGGCAGCAGACGCGCGAGCAGTACGGCAGGTGGTGCTCCGGGTCCCGGGAACCCGCGCAGGCCACGATTGCGACCTCCTTCGGCTCCGATCCGTCCGAGGGCCGGCGCACCTTGCCGTCGGTCGGGCCCGAGGGGCAGAGGAGGCGCTCGAACTGTAGCGGATCTATGACGTCCGGGTCCTGGTCGTACTCGGCGATTCTTGAGGGCGCGTAGAGATCGTAGCCCGTGGCGATCACCACCGCGCCGACGTCCATCTCCTCCTCGACGTCCTTCAAGGCGTGGTCCACGGCCTTGGCCTCGCACGCCTTCACGCAGGACATGCACTCGCAGCAGGCGGAGCAGTTGAGGCAGCGCCGGGCCTCGGCGACGGCCTGGTCCTCGGAGAGGCCCAGGTCGAGCTCGTCGAAGTTCGAGGCCCTCGATTTCGGGTCGGTCTCGGCGGCCTCGGCCCTCCGGGCGGCAGAGGCGGTGATGACGGCGGGTTTCCCCGCGATTTCGTGCTCCACGGGCACGCGCCCTTCTTCGGGCGCGCGGCCCGCGACGAACATCTCGACCGATTCGGCCGCGTGGATGCCGGACGCAATCGCGGCGACTACCGTGCCCGGCCCGGACACGAGGTCGCCGGCGGCGAACACGTCCTTCAGGCCGGTCTGCATGGTGCGGGAGTCGACCTCGAGCGCGCCGGTTTTGCCGAAGGAGAACCTCACGTCGTCGCCGAAGAAGGCAGCATCCGGGGCCTGGCCCACGGCGGTTATCACGAGGCCCGCTTCTATCGCGAACTGCGACCCGGCTATGGGGACCGGCCTGCGCCTGCCCGTGGTGTCGGGCGGGCCGAGCTCGTTCTTCAGGAACTCGACGCCCTTCGCCATGCCGCCGGAGGCGAGAATGCGCGAGGGCGTGGCGAGGTAGACGATGCGCACGCCCTCGGCCTCGGCACCCTCGATTTCGCCGGCGTTGGCGGGCATCTCCTCGATTGACCGCCTGTACGCGATTGTGACCCTTGACGCGCCGAGCCTCAGTGCGGTCCTCGCAGCGTCGAAGGCGGTGTTGCCGCCGCCTATCACGAGCACGGACTCGGGAATCGGGTTCTTCGCCCCCGCGTTGACCTCGGCGAGGAATTCGACCGCGCCCTTGACGTTCGGCAGCGAGTCGCCGTCGATTCCGAGCTTCCACGATTTCCCGGCGCCGAAGGCGAGAATCACCGCGTCGTTCTCGCGCCTGAGCTCTTCAATCGACAGGCCGGACCCGAGCTTGCGGCCGTAGTGCATTTCCACGCCCAGGCGCTCCGGCAGGGACAGCTCGTGCCGGACGACGTCCCGCGGCAGACGGAACGCCGGGATGGCCCACACCAGCATGCCGCCGGGCTTGTCGGTGGACTCGTAGACGGAGACCTTGAAGCCTTTGAGCCTGAGCTTCACGGCCGCGGTCAGGCCCGCGGGGCCGGCTCCCACGATTGCGACCTTCTTGCCGTTGTCCGGCGCGGGCGCAGGCATCGGCTCATTGCCGCGCATCCTGTCCGCGACGAATCGCTTCAGGCTGCAGATGCTCACCGGCTGGTCCACGGACCCGCGGTTGCACGCGTCCTCGCACGCGTGCGGGCAAACCCTGCCCACGATGCCGGGGAACGGGATTCTGTCGGCGATGAGGGCGTACGCCTCGGCCCACCTTCGCTGCGCGACGAAGGCCACGTACCCGTGCGCGTTGCACTCCGCCGGGCATGCGGTCCTGCAGGGCGAGACGCCGGTCTTCATGATTCTGAACTTGTTCGGCACGGCCTGGGCGAACGGCCTGGAAGTCGCCTTCCTCGGCGCGATTCCCCTGTCCCAGTCGCTGTAAATCTCGACCGGGCACGCCGTGGCGCACTCGCCGCATCCCGTGCACTTGACCCAGTCGATGTACGGCGAGTTATGCCTTATCTTCGCGTGGAATCTCCCCGGCTCCCCCTCGACCGAGACAACCTCGGAGCACGCCATCAGCTTTATGTTGTCGTGCTGCGCGACCTCCACCATCTTCGGCGTCATGATGCACTGCGGGCAGTCGAGGGTCGGGAACACCTCGGAGAGCTGCAGCATGTGTCCGCCTATGCTCGACTCCTTCTCCACCAGCACGACCTTGTACCCCGCGTTGGCAATGTCGAGCGAGGCTTGTATGCCGGCCACGCCTCCGCCGACGACCAGCGCCCTGGGGACGGGCGCGGGCCTTGCGCCGGGCCCGGCGCAGGGGCTGAGTTCCGCCATGCCCCGGCCCACGGCCTCGACCGCGTTCTTCCCCGGGCCGAGGGCCAGTGCGTTCACCGCCGAGCATTCCGTCACGCCGGATGCCGCGAGCGCCTTCCTGAACGCCGGCAGATGCAAATCCGGAGAGCAGGAGACCACCACGACGCGGCTGCAGCGACCCTTCGCCGCCTTTTCCGCCATGGACCGCAAGCCGTCCGCGGTGCAGCCCGACTCGACCACGACGGCCTTCGCGTCCGGGAAAGCCGCGGCCACGTCGGCGGCCAGGGCGGACGCGGCAGCCTCGCTTATGTACGCGGCGTCGCAGCGGCAGATGAACACGCAGGTCGGGCCGGTCACCTCGCGCCCCCCCCCGCGTGAGCCGCGGCGAACTTCGCAAACGCGCCGTCGACGGGCGCGAAGTGCGTCTCGAAGCCGAGTTTGGCGGCCGGCTCGCCCATTGCGAGCGCCGCGGCCTGCGTGAAGTAAATCACGGGCACCGGATCGAACCCGGGCTGCTTTTTCCGGATTTCCTCCTGGCCCCTGTCGAGGTTGTGGTGGCACATCGGGCAGCTCGTGACCACGACCTCGGCCCCCCTGGACCGGGCGCTTTCGAGCACCCTGAGCGTGAAATCGCCTGCAGTCTCCTTGTCGTAGACGGCGTGGTAGGTGCCGCAGCATTCGGTGGCCATGGGGAAATCCACGGGATCAGCGCCAAGTGCGGCCAGGAACCGCCTGAGCCTCCCGGGCCGCTCCATGGAGTCGAAGCCCAGGCTCTCGGGCCTGACCAGCATGCACCCGTAATACGGCGCGGCCTTGAGGCCGGCGAGGGGCTTCGAAACCTTGGCCTTGACCACGTCGAGCCCGACGCGGTCCTCGAGCACCTCGAGCAGGTGGAACACCGGGAACCCGCCCTCGTAGGGCCCGTACTCGTCCAGGAAGCTCGTAATCCTCCTCTTGACGACCGCGTCCGAGGTCAGGAAGGCGTCCGCGCGCTTGAGGGTGTTGTAGCATATGGAGCACAGCGTGACGATTGCGTCGAAGCCCTGCTGGCGCGCCCTGAGGATGTTCCTTACCGGCGCAATCTGGTGCACCAGGAGGTCTATCGAGAGCCCGAACGATGTGCCGCAGCAGTTCCAGACATCCATCTCCCTGAACTCGATCCCCGCAATCTCCATGACCCTGAGCGCCGAAGCCTCGAAGGCGGCGGCGTTCTTCTTGAGCGTGCAGCCCGGGTAGTATCCGTACTTCACAGCCTGCCCTTCGAAAACGACCTTGAAACGGCAATCAGGAAGTCATCTTCCTGAAGGCGGACACGATTGCGATTGGGGGCGACTCCCTCAGGATTTCCGCCGGCACTTCGCGGACCACCACGGCGTCGAGGCGCTTGCGGAGCTTCACGTGCCTGAGCGCCTCCATGACGCGCGCGACCTCGATTCCCCTGGGGCAGCGCACCGAGCAGATTTCGCACGACGCGCAAATCCACGGCGTGTTGGAAGCCGCCAAATCGTCCTCCAGGCCGATTTGCAGGAACCTCAGCACCTGGCTCGGGATGACGTCCATGGCGTACGCAGACGGGCAGCCTGCGGAGCACTTGCCGCACTGGTAGCACGCCGAGACGTTCTCGCCCGATATCTCCTCCACCTTGCGCTTGACCTGCGAGTCGAGGTCCTGGGACCTGAGTTTTATCTGCACCAGGAGTCTCCTAAAAGCGCCGCGCCCCCAGGGAGCGGTCCAAAATCCCGTTATTATCCGATATCCCTAATCCATATCAAGGGATTTACGATCCGGAGAACGTGCGGGCGGATGTCGCAGGGTGAACCCATTGGAGATCGTTCTCCGCGATCCGATTCTCCTGATTGCGAACCCTCGGTTCGATAATCGACTCCGTTCCAAATTCCCTGGTCCGCCCGGAGGGCCGGAATTCGCTTGGAAAGCACATGCCGCGTGATATAAAGCGGGCGATCCGCCGGGCAATCCCGGCGCCGAAGCGGCCCGGCGCGCCGTTGAGCAAGGAGGAGACATGAGCCTATACACGGACGTCAACTCGGACTTCGAGAGAATCCTGGTCGAGACCGGGCCCGGCGAGCAGCTGCGCGAGTTCGAACGGCGCATGCTCGAATACAACATGACGATGGACGGGAAGCTGTTCCCGACCTTCCTCAAGCCCTATTTCGTGGACCAGAAGCACCGCAAGGAAATCGCCTACGCCACGGAGATGATGTACCAGGGCCTGGAAGCGGTGGGCAGGGCGTATTCCGCAGGGTACGACTTCAAGGGCCTGATCCACTTCGAGGGGCGCATCGCCGAACTCTGCGCCATCGACCCGCTCTACCCCAACTACCAGGTCATGGTGCGGCTCGACGTGTTCTTCGACCCGGATACGGGGACCACGAAGTTCCTCGAGTTCAACTGCGGCGATCCGTCCGGCATGGGGTGGCACGACTCCATGCTGGACATGTTCATGGACATGAAATCGGTGAAGGAGCTCGGCAGAATCTACAAGCTCCGCTGCGATTACCTCCTTCCGAGCCACTACGAAGCGTTCATGCGCAAGTACGCCGAGTACTGCGGCCGCAAGGGAGCGAAGGCGAAGAACAAGATTACGTTCGCGGCCGTCTGCAAGCGCGATTCGACCATCCGGGGCGACTTCGACCTCTTCGTGAAGTACTACGGGGAGAAGGGCCACAGGGCGCTCTTCGCGGACCCGCGCGACTTCGCCTACGACGGCAAGCGGCTCTCCGCAAGGGGAATCGAGGTGGACGCGATTTACCGCGACGCCATAGAGGACATCATATTCGACCCGTACTGGAAAGACTGCCGGAACCTGGTCTCCGCGCTAAAGGACGGGAACGTGTGCTTCGTGAACCCTGCCCGGGCCGCCACGGGCGAGTTCAAGACCATCCTCGCGTTGATGACCGACGAAAGGCACGCGTCGATATTCCCCGAGGAGGTCCGGGCCGCGGCGAAGAAATACGTCCCATGGACCAGGCTCGTCCGGCACGAGACGACCGGATACAGCGGCGAGAAGGTCGACCTTGTGCCGTTCGTCAAGGCGGAGAAAGACAGATTCGTCCTCAAGCCCAACTGCGGCTTCGGAGGTTTCGGCATCCTGCTCGGATTCGAGACGGACGCGGACAAGTGGGAGAAGGCCGTGGACTCAGCAGCCGGGCCGGGCGGAGATTTCGCGGTGCAGGAGCTCCTGGACATCCCCAAGGAGAAGTTCCCGGCGATGAATCCCGACGGATCGATAAAAGCCTTCGAGCAGAAGAACGTCAATCTCAACTACTGGTGCCACGGCGGCAGGTTCGCAGGAGCATTCATCCGAGCCGCGGCGGGAAACATCATCAACGTGCACCAGGGTGGCGGAATGACTCCGGTCCTGTGGGTGGAAGCCAAGACGCAAAAGAAGAAGAAGTGACTGCATCGCAACGAAATATTACATTTATGAAGTCAATGTAATATGATGTTACTTAAAAGAAACGTT
>JBFZBV010000469.1:0-8435 GCA_041308285.1 Planctomycetota bacterium
CAGGCGCAGGAGCCCCTTCTCCGGCCTGTACCCGAACCGTCCCTCTGCAGCGTGGTCGTTGACCTCGAGCCTCACGAGCTTCAGGGACTCCTTCTCGAAAACCGCGGTGAACCGCTTCCACTCGGGGTGGACGCCGGCAATCAGGACCTCCCCGCCCGACTCGGAATACAGGAGCTTCCGGCCGGAAGCCACCCTGTCGATAATCGGGGCCGTGAGCATGTCCCTCCAGAGGTTCTGGAACGACTGGCGCAGAGGCGTCTGGAAGGCTTCGGGAGTCTGCATCATCGCGAAATCCTCCCGGTCCGGAGCCGACCATGAGTACGCGAACCTGACCTTGTCCCTCACGGCCGCTATTTTGGGGTCGACCGCGGATCTGAGTACGAGCTCGGCCGAGAAGGAGTTAAGGTCCTGTCTTCTCTGGTCGAGGTACTTCTCCCTCGCTCCGGCCAGGAACCTGCCTGCTTCGCCCTCATCGGACGCCAGTGCGGCGGCGGCCGCGAGTAGAAGGAAACAGGCGGCAAAGCGCGCCGCTCTCATGGCGTACTCCTTCAATCCCGGGCACACTCGCGCACCGCATGCGCCCGCCCGTTGTTTCCGGCACCCACCGGGAATATAATACCGGGTTTTCCTGATTATTCCTAACACGGACGCGTCCAAGTGAGGATACTGACATGCAATCCAGAGACAATTTCTTCTTCAGCGGAAGGCTCGCGGAGATCGACCCCGCCGTGTCGGAACTGGTCGACGTCGAGGCCGAGCGCCAGATGCGCAAGATAATCATGATTGCCTCCGAGTCGCTCTGCCCGTCCCCGGTCCGCGAGGCCCTTTCCTCGGAGTTCGTCAACCTCTACGCCGAGGGCTACCCATCGACCAGGATGAGCCGCTGGGAGTCCGGCACGCTCGGGGACCACGCCAGGCACCTCTCGTTCTTCCGGAGGTATTCGGACAAGAGGTACTACAAGGGCACCGAATACGCGGATTTCGTCGAGGCGCTCGCGCAGCAGAGGTGCGCGGCGCTTTTCGCCTCGGAGAGGATCCCCGCATCCGGGATTTTCGTCAACGTCCAGCCCCTGTCCGGCGCGGCCGCCAACAACGCCGCGTACGAGGCCGCCGTGCCCCACGGCGCGACCGTCATGGGCATGGCGCTCCCCCACGGCGGGCACCTGACGCACGGATCGGAGCTCAACAGGTCGGGCAAGACCTTCAAGATAATCCCCTACGAAGTCGACCCCAAGACCGGCAGGCTCGACTACGACAGAATCAAGACCATGGCCGAGGAGCACGACCCGGCGATGATAATAGCCGGGTACAGCGCGTATCCGTGGGCCGTGGACTGGAAGCGCTTCCGCGAGGCCGCGGACGCCGCTCCTTCCAGGGCCGTGCTCTTCGCCGACGTCGCGCACACGGCGGGGCTGATTGCGGGCGGCGTCTACCCCTCGCCCGTGGGCTACGCCGACATCATCGCGTTCACCACGCACAAGACCATGTGCGGGCCCAGGGGCGCCGTTCTCATGAGCACCGACGCAGCGATGGCGAAGAAGATCGACTCGGCCGTGTTCCCGGGCGAGCAGGGCGGCCCGCACATCAACACGATAGCCGCCAAGGCGGTCGCGTTCCTCCTCGCCGCAAGGCCGGAGTTCAAGGACCTCCAGAGGCGCACCGTCGACAACGCGTCCGCGCTCGCCGAGGCGTTCAAGAAGCGCGGCGTGCCGCTCGCCTACGGCGGGACCGACACGCACCTCCTCCTCGCGGACCTCGGCAAGTTCAAGACCAAGGACGGCAACCCCCTCAGGGCCGACGCGGTCTCGAGGGTCCTGGACATCTGCGGGCTCACTCTCAACAAGAACACGATTGCCGGGGACGAGAAGGCCCTCCAGCCCTCGGGGCTCAGGTTCGGCACGACCATAGCCTCGCAGAGGGGCATGGGGCCGCGCGACATGGAGTCGATAGCCGACATCGTGACGAAGCTCATCGAGGGGATGACCGCGTTCGAGATCACCGGGCTTGGCGGTCCCGTGGGAAGGGTCAGGGTGCCGTATGCCCTGTTCGAGGAGACGAGGCGGAGGATTTCCGATCTCGCGGCCTCGTGCGCGAGGTGGGACCGGCGGCACGAGGGGGCGTACCCCCATTTCCATGGGAACAGTCCTGCCGCGGCTGCCGCCCCCGTCCAGGGCGCCGGCGCGGAGAAGGAGTCCAAGGCGGTCGAGTCGGGCGCGGCGGTTTTCGACGCGCCGGAAATCGTCCCCGGCCTCGCCAGGGGCGAACGGGCGGCTGCGATGCTCCACGGCGTGTGCTCCGCCGACGTGATTAACATGGGAAAGCTCGATGCCCTGAACACGCTGGTCCTCGATCCCGCGGGATCGCCCAGGCACGCCGTCACAATCGCGAGGCTCTCGGACGGGCCCGACGCCAGGCCGAGGTTCATGGTCGTGCCCGGCCCGGGCGCGCGCGACGGCCTGGTCGAATACCTGAGGGCGCTCAGCGACGGCTACATCGAGGCCGTGCCGGGCGACTGCTTCGTCAAGGTCGAGGGCCCCGTCGTGATCGAGGATTTCGGACTGCGGGATTCCGGGCCGGCCGCATGCCTGTACCTTGCGGGTCCCAAGGCCCACCAGGTCCTGGCTTCGGCCTGCGGGCTCGGCGAAGTCAAGGCCTTCAAGGCCTACGAGGCGGCAATCGGCGGATTGCCCGCGGTCGCTGTCGCGGACGGGCCCTCGAGCGCGTTCGTCGCCGCCGGGCCCCAGTCCATGCCGCAGGTCAGAAAGGCGCTCGCGGCCGCCGGAGCCGTCCAGTGCGGGACGAAGAGCCGCGACGCGTGGCTCAAATCCAGGGGCTTCCCGGCCGCCTGCGGCGGTCCGGCCTCGGCGTTCGATCTCGCGGGCAGGCTGCCGGGACGGGCCGTGGACGCGGGCAAGACCTTCTTCATCGGCCAGGCGGCCCTTCTCAAGTCCTCGCCGCCCAAGGAAATCCTGAAACCCTTCGAGTTCAAGGAAGCCGAGGGGCCCCTCAGGAAAACCCCCCTCAGGGACGTCCACGCGGAAGCCGGGGGCAAGATGGTCCCGTTCGCAGGGTGGGAGATGCCGGTGGTGTATACGAGCATCGGCGAGGAGCACGCCGCCGTACGGAACCAGGCGGGGTTCTTCGACGTCGGGCACATGGGGGTCTTCGAGGCCTCGGGTCCCGATGCGGTCCGCTTCCTCGACCTGATTACCTCGAACTACGTCCACAGGCTGAGGGTGGGGGAGTCCCAGTACGGATACCTCCTCGACCCGCGGGGCGGGGTCATAGACGACCTCATGATCTACCACGTCGCCCCGGAGACGTACATGGTGGTAGTCAACGCGTCCAACGCGGACAAGGACTGGGCCTGGATGTCCGCCGTGAACGGCCGCAAGGCGGTCATTGACGAGACGAACCCCTCGGCCCGCATCGAGAAACCGTGCAGGTTCCGCGATTTGAAGGACCCGGGCAGCGGGCGCGAAATGCGCATCGACCTCGCCCTGCAGGGCCCGTGCTCGGCGCAGATTCTCTGCGAAGCCGTCCGGGACGCGGACACGGCGGCGAGGATTCAGGCGCTGCCCAAGTCCAACAACCTGAGGGCGCTCGTAGCGGGAATCGACGTCATAGTCTCCAGGACGGGATACACGGGAGAGGAGTGGGGGTTCGAGCTGTACGTGCACCCGGACCGGGCGTGCGATCTCTGGAACGCGGTCATGAAGGCGGGGTCGGGATTCGGCCTCAGGCCCACGGGGCTCGGCGCTCGCGACTCCACGAGGACCGAGGCGGGCCTGCCGCTCTACGGCCACGAACTGGCCGGGAAGTACGGCGTCAATCCCGTCGAGGCGGGCTACGGCTTCTTCGTGAAGTGGCACAAGCCCTTCTTCGTCGGCAGGAAAGCCCTTCTCGACCAGAGCCGCGCCAGCATGAGGTCCGTAATCCGCTTCGAGGCCTCCGGCGCGGGCACGAGGCTCGCCAAGACGGCAGACCCGGTCATAAACCGGAACGAGAGGGTCATAGGCTACGTCACGAGCTGCGCGCTCGCGGGCGAGAGGCAGGTCGGGATGGCCATCGTGGACAAGAGGCAGGCGAAACCCGGATCGAAAATCGGGTTCTTCTCCCTGCCGAGGAAGGGCAAATCCGGAGAGGAGAAGCCCCGCGACGAGCTCGAAATCGGCGACAGCGTGACCGCGCCCATAGACGCCTCGGTAATCGAGCGCTTCCCCAGGGCCTAGGCGCCGGCCGGGCGGCCGGAACGGGGTCGGATCCCGGCGGGAGGCCCCTCCCTCACGCCGCCGGCCCGGCCCTGCGGGACGCGTAAACCGCCCAGAGGACCGCGGCGCAGAATGCGACGGGCAGGGCCGACGCCGCCACTGCGCCCGGCATGCCTGCAATCGGCACCAGTAACGCGGAGGACGCGGCGCAGCCTGCGGCCGCCCCGGCCGTGTCCGACGCGTAGGCGGCAGGCCCCGACTCGGTCTCAGGACCGCCGGCGGCAGCCACCGCCAGAGGGTATATCACGCCGAGGAACGCCCCGAAGGCCGCAAGCGCCGAGGCGATGAGCACGGCCGGCCAGAGCCCCGGCAGGCCGCACGCCGGGCCCGCGAGGGCCGCGGCCGACGCCGAGAGGGCCGCAAGGCCGGAGAGAGCCGCCGCCAGCCTCCGCACCGCGCCCGGCCGGCCTGATTTCTTTCCGACCATGGCCGCCGCTCCTGCGCAGAACACCGAGAGGAACACCGCGGCCCGCACCGCGCTCCGCCCCGACGCGCGCCGCAGGAGCAGGGCGAGCGCGGCGGCGAGGGCAGCGCATGCGAGGGCGAGCAGGACGCCGGGGGTCGCGCGCTCCTGCACGGCCCCGGACCCGAACCTCAGGCGCGAGAACGAGAAGTGCAGCAGGTAGCACAGGGGCTTCAGGTCCGTGTTCGGTTCAGCGGACGAATCGGCAAGCGCCTCCGCCAGGAGAGCGCCGCCCTCGGGCCTCGCCGCGGCGGTCCTGAACCAGCGGGGCCCGACGAAATCCGCCGATATCGAGCGGTCGGCGAACCTCCCGGCGAGCTCCGCCGCGTCGGGCTCCGGGCCGGCTTGCGATGCGATGAACACCCACCCCGCGCTGTCCGCCTTGAGCACCATCACGGACCCGAACGCCGACCTGAGCGAGACGGCCACGGACGTGAACAGCCTCCTCAAGGCGTCCGGGGCGAAACCCGGCGCGGAGGAGAGGCCGATGCAGAACCTGCCGCCCGGCCTGAGGGCCCTTGCCGCCTCCGCGAAGAACTCCGACGTGTAGTACCTGTTGACCCGGCCCGTGGTCGGATCCGGCGCGTCGACGAGAATCACGTCCGAGGACCCCGGCTCGGAGTTCTTCACCAGACGCCTTCCGTCGGCGAACTCGAGTCGGGCCCTCGGGTCGCCCAAAGCGGCCCTGTCAGCCTCGCCGAGGAACTCCATCCCCTCGCGGACCGGGACGGGGTCGAGATCCACGCACGTGACCTTTCGCACCGGGTGCTTCAGCGCTTCCCTGAGCGCGCCGCGGACGCCCCCCCCGACAATCAGCACGTCCTCGGGATTGGGGTGCGAGCAGAGCGCCGAATGAACAATCTCCTCCGCCCTGGACGGGTTGTCGGAGCTCCAAACCAGGCCGCCGTTCGCGTAGAAGTTCCTCTGGCCTGCGACGCCCGTGACCGTGAAGACGCCGTATTTCGAGTCCAGCGTCTTCAGCACCTCCTCTCCGTGGTGCTTGAAGGACCTCGACCATCTGTCCGCGGGGCCGGTCGCGAACGCGCAGGCGGCGGCAGCCGCCGCGAGGCACGCCGCCGGCGCGGCGGCCGACCACCGGCTCCGGGAGGCGGCCCATGCGGCGGCCGAGGCGAGGGTCGCCGCGGAGCAGACGAGCGCCGCGGACGAGGACGACGAGAAGGGGATGAGCACGAAGGTCGAGGCCGCGCCGCCCAGCAGGAATCCCGCCGCCTCGGCCATGTACGCGGCCGCGGCGGGCGAGCCTGCTCCTGCGCGGGCGAGGGCGCCCAGGCCGGCCGGGAACAGGGCGCCGAGGATTGCGCACTGCGGAGCGAGCGCCGCCGACGACGCCAGGACGGAAACCGAGAATCCGGCGGCCTCGCCGGGAATGCGCGCGAGCACGGCCGGCATGAGCCTGGTCGCGAGCAGCGTGGCCGGCATGACAAGCCCGAGGGCCGCGAGGAGGGGGAAGAGGAGCCTGTCGGGCCCCGCGGCGCGCGAGAGCGCGGACCCCGCGGCCATGCCCAGCGAGCACAGGAGCAGCCACGCGCCCAGGACCGACCCAATCACGAGCTCGGACCCGTCGAAAGCCACGCCTATTTCGCGCATGGCGGCGACCTGCGAGGCGGCGGAGGCGAATCCTGCGGCGGCCAGGCACGCTGCCGGCGCAGCCGCCTTCAGGTACGCCCCGCGAGGCGATCCTACCATGCTCCGCGAGGCCTCAATACTGCATCCAGTCCGGAGGCAGGAGCTCGATGACGGCAATCATCCTGGCCGCGTCCCCGAGCAGGGGGCTGTCCGGGCATTCGTCGACGACTCTCCGGTAGTACTCCCTAGCCTTCGCGAGCATCTCCCGCCGAGAGAGGGAGAAGTTCGAGAAGTGGTTCAGCATGGGGGCCTTGAGCCAGCAGCTGCCCGTCGAGTACAGCGCCTTGTCCTTGAGGGGGCTTTCCGGGAAGCGGCCGAGGAGCTTCGCGAACCACGCCGCCGCGGCGAGGTAGTTGTTGTGGCTCTCGAAGTAGGCGGGGTTGTCGAACGCGTGGGTCCTCCCCAGGCAGTTTATCTCCGTGCTCAGGTACTCCGCCCTGGATCCCTCCCAGGCCGGGTTGTAGTTCGCAAGGACGTCGTGGTAGAAGATGCGCCCGATTTCGTACAGGGCCGCATCGCCGGCCCTGCCGTCCTCCGCCGCCGCGGCCAGCGGCAGGATTCTCTTCTCGATCAATTCCGCCCGCGCAGCCGCATGCTCCGCGAACCTGCCCTTGGGCCTCGACTGCAGATACGCCTTCCACGACGCGAGGCTCTCCCCGAACCGGAACGCCCTGAAATGCCTGACCGCGATGCTCACCTGCGCCCATTCCTCAATCTCCGGGCTCGGAGCCCCCTTCGACAGGGATTCGAGCTCCTCCAGGGTGCAGAGCGAGTCCAGGACGTACAGCATGCGCATGGCCCCCTTGATGCGGAACTCCCCGTCGGGGAGGACCCGGGCCAGATGCAGCCACTTGACCGCCTCAAGCCTCCTGCCCGCCATCTCGCAGGCCCTGCCGAGCCTGTAGGCCGCGTCGTCCTGCCCCGGATGCCCCTTGTTCCCGGCGATGAACCCGGGCCACTCGGCAATCTCCTTCTCGGGGTCCGTTATCTCGAGGTACGCCTGCGGCTCGAGGTACGCATGCCCCGACACCTTCGAGTACTTGGCGTAAGGCGCGAACTCCCCCTTCGGGAACTCCGCGAGCAGCTCGTCGTACATGCCCAGCTCGAAGAGGCTCCTCTCCCTGTATTTCGAGCTCTTGTGCGTCGCGACCAGCTTCCCTATTTGGCCCGTCGCGTAGAGCCCCCAGTCCTCAAGCGGAATCGCCTCCCTCCTGTCTTCCGGAACCCTCGCATAGCAGGAGGAGACCAGGTGCCTGAACCACTTGTCACCGCGTATCGGCTCGTGCCTTCCCGCCGCGGACAGGAACATCGCCAGGGCCCGCTCGAAATCCCCCCTGTTCATCAGGAAGCGCCCCGCCTCCATGCCGCTCGTCCAGGGGCCGTAGTAGGGCTCCATCCTGAACACCAGCATCCTAACGTTCATCTCCTGCTCGGGATTCTCGAATGTCTCGAGGCGGCAGAGTTCCCGGAACGCCGCCGCTCCGGCCCCGAGCAGACCCTCCCTGGCCCTCTCCCTCTGCGCGGGATCAGCCGAACCGAGCAGGCGGATGTCGCGGCCTATCGCGGCTTTCCCCGCTCCGCCGTCCTCCGCCGACGAAGGCCCTGCGGCCGCGGCGAGCATCGCGGCGGCTCCGAGGCAGAGCGCGGACGCTAGCCCCTTGATTGGGCCCATCTCTTCATCACCTTTTTCACGTACGACCTGGTCTCGGGATACGCCGCCCGGGAAACCACCTCCTCCGGCGCCAGCCCGGGATTCTCCTCAATCCAGCCCCTGACAGCGGCCGGGCCGGCGTTGTAGGCGGCGAGAGCCAGGAAGAGATTTCCGCCGAACGCCTCGCGCATGTCGCCAAGGTATTTCGCGCCGAGCCTCACGTTCAGGTCCGGGTCCATTAGGTCGTACTTCGACGGTTCCGGAATCCGCAGTTGCCGTGCGACCATGCATGCGGTGGGGTGCATGAGCTGCATGAGCCCGACCGCGCCTGCAGGGGACACGGCGTTGCGTCTGCCTCCGCTCTCTGCATATATCACGGCAAGAACGAACCCCTCGTCCAGGC
>JBFZBV010000470.1:0-4604 GCA_041308285.1 Planctomycetota bacterium
CTCGTCCTTCGCGTCGATGAACACGGTTTTCCCCGCCCCAGCCGCCATCGCCTTTGCCTGCGCCGCTGCCAGGTCCTCCTGCTGGCCCACGTCCACGCACACCGCGACTATCTCCGCCCCGGTCTTCTCCATGAGCCACGGGATAGCCGCCGTGGTGTCGAGCCCGCCAGAATAGGCGAGCGCTATCTTCCCGAACTTTCCGAAGTCCTTCATTGGATGATCTCCAAAAGCCGTTTCCTCAGTTTCTCCGCGCTCCCGGGCCCGTCGCAGACGCACACGATTGTGTCGTCCCCCGCGACCGTGCCCAGGAGCCCCTTGAGCGACGCCTGGTCCAGGAGCCTCGCCGCGAGCGGCGCCTCGCCCGGCGGCGTCAGTACGAGCACCACGAACCCCGATCTCAGCGCCCCGACCGCCGAGGAGGCGAACCGCTTCTCGAAGTGCTCGGCGGTCGCGGCCGCCGGCTTCTGCTCCGGGAGCGCGTACGCGAGCGATCCGTCCGCGGCCCGGACCTTCGCCGCCCCCAGGTCGCGCAGGTCCCTCGAGAGGCTGGCCTGAGAGACGGAGAGCCCCTTGCGCAGCAGGGCCGCCGCGAGCTCCTCCTGGCCGCCCACTCGGCCGGAGGATATCAGCGCGGCCACCATCGAAAGCCTCTTCTTCCTTTCCACGGGTTCCTCCCCCTTTGATGAATAACTATTCAATTTTCGTGAATAATAATTCAACACCGGCCGAGGTCAAGAAGAAAATCGGGGAATATTTCCTCCGCCAGGCGGGGGCCGCGGGCGTTGACTATTCCTGCGCATGAGGCACAATGGCCGGCGCTCATACGGCTTTTTTTACGGAGGAAATCATGAGGTTTCTCAAGCTCGCCGCCTGCTTCGCGTTCCTGTCAATCGTCTTCGCCGGATGCAGGTCGCCGGAAATGGCTTCCTTCAAGAGGGAAGTCGTCGTGAAGAAGGACGCCCAGAACAACGTGGTGGAAACCCTCATCACCGAGTCCGTCACGCAGGAGTACCTGACCTCGAAGGTGTACTTCCAGTACGTCACCCCGAGGCAGGGCGACGCCAACTTCATCGCCCACGGCGGGCATTGACGCGGGGAATCGATGCGGTGGGGCTTTGACGGCCTTACGGGGCCGTCACCGGCTCAATGCCTGGCGCGCTTATCCCGCGCCGGACCAGGAGCGATCCGTCGAGCCTGTAGAGGTCGACCAGCGCCTTCAGGTGGTTGATTCCCGCCTGGACTTCGGCAATCTGGCTCGAGATTAGCTCGTGCCTGGCCTGCGCCACGAGGAACGTTGTCGATTTGCCGACCCTGAACTTCTCGGTCTCCGCTCGGAGTGCCTGCTCCTTGAGCCTCCGCGTGGCGGCCGTGGCGGGGATCTGTTCGGCCGCGCGCTCGGCCTCGATGTGCGCGGTGCGGACGTCCTCCTCAACGAGGCTCTGCATGTTCTCGAGCGCGGCCCGTGCCTGGTCGAGGCGCAGCCCGGCCTGCGCGTCCCTGGCCGCGGCGGCGCGGCTTCCCGCCGGCCAGGAGAACGAGACGCCGGCCGAAGCCTCGTAGCTGCTGCCGAACATGTCCTGCAGGGATTCGCCGAAGGTCTTGGAGTATCCCGTGGTCCCGAGCGAGATGAACAGGTCCAGCCTGGGCAGCATCCCGTTCCTGGTCTTGACGACTTCCAGCTCGTTCCTCCTGATTGACAGCCTCGCCTGGTTCAGGTCGGGCCGCATTTTCGAGGCGGACTCCAGGTGCTTCTCCACCGCGTCCGGCTTCGCCCCGGCCGAGAGCGGGCCTTCCGGCACGCCGATGCTCCTCTTCCACGGGTCCTTGCCCCTGAGGTTGATGAGCCTCACGAGGTGCACCCTGGCCTTGGCCAGCGCGCTCTTCGCGTTTATGAGGTCCTCGCGGCGCAGCGCGACCTCGGCCTGCGCGGCGTAGACCTCCACGTCGGCTATCTTGCCGATGCGGATGCGCTCCTCCACGTCCGTGAGGGACTGCCCGGCGAGTTCCAGGGACGCCGCGTAGATGTCGAGCTGGCGCATGGCCAGGACGTAGTTCCAGTAGGCCTTCTCCACCTCCGCCGCGAGTGCCTCCGCCAATCCCCTGAACTCGTACCCGGAAATCCTCGAGTCGAGCCTCGCCTGCCTGAGGCTCGCGAGATTCACGTCCGGGCCGAATCCCTGCAGGAGCGACTGCGTGACCGACACGCCCGCCCTGTTGGAGACCGACTGGCCCGAGTAGGCGGTCGAGTCGTCCAGCCCGACCCCGTATTCCAGCCGAAACGACGTCCCGGTGGAGAGCGGCACGTCGAGGGAGGCCGATCCGGACCAGCTGCTCGCGCGTACAACGCCCGGTGATCCCGACGACCCCTCCGACGAGGATCCGCCGGTCTCGGCGCCCCCCGCGACGACCGGATCGAACTCCGCCTTCGCGATGTCCTCGTTCGCCGCCGTGATTGCTGGGCCGAACCTCCGCACCGCGAACTCGGAATTGGCCTCCAGGGCCGCGAGTATCGCCGAGGCCGCCGTGAGCTCGACCGGGCCGTCGCCCGGGAACGGATCGCGACGGGCTTCGCCTCGGGCGCCCGACGGGGCGGGGGCAGGCCCGGCGTGCGGGATTCTGTCCGCCGGAATCTCCACGACGCATGACGCGTGCACGGCGCACAGGGCGAGGAAAGCGAGGATTCTGCAAGGCGTAACGGTCATGTAGCGCTCCTTACTCGTACCGCAAGGCCTCAATCGGATTCAAATGCGCCGCGCGCCTGGCGGGATACCAGCCGAAGAAGATGCCCACGAATGCCGCGAACGACAGTGCCAGGAGCGCGCTCGTGATTTCGAACTTGGCCGGGAACGACGAGAAAGTGGCAATCAGAGCGGCGAGCCCTGCGCCGCCCAGGACTCCGATGACGCCGCCCAGGCCGCTGACGATTATCGATTCGGTCAGGAACTGCGCGAGAATGCTCGACCGCCTCGCGCCTATGGCCTTCCGGATTCCAATCTCGCGCGTCCTCTCGGTCACGGTCACCAGCATGATGTTCATGATTCCGATGCCGCCGACGAGCAGGGATATGCCGGCAATCCCGCCCAGGAGCACGGTGAAGACCTGGCTCACCTCGGAGAAGGTCTCAATCATCTCGGCCTGGTTCTGGACGTTGAAGTCGTCCTCCGCGTCGTCCGCGAGCTTGTGCCTCCTCCTCAGCACTTTCGAGACCGCTTCCTGGACCGTGGTCAGGTCGGCCCCTTCCGCGGCCTGGATGTCAATCTCCCGGATATTATCGAGGCCGAACAGCTGTTTCATGGCGGTCGTGTAGGGAATCAGTATCTGCTCGTCCGGGCTGAACCACCCCTGGTCGCCCTTGGATTTGAGCACGCCGACCACGCGGAAGTTGATGCCGTTGAGCTTCACCACCTGATTGAGGGGATCGTTCCCCTCGAACAGGTTCTCGGCCGTGGTGGGGCCGAGCACGGCCACGCGCATCGTGCTTTCGGCCTCGACCTCCGTGATGCCGCGCCCCTTCTCGACCGTGAAATCGCGTATCCCCGTCCAGGTGGCCCCGACCCCGTTCACGGAGGCGCGTGCGTTCTTGTTCATGTGCTTCGCCTGCACGGAACCCGACACGACCGGCGAAATCCGCTCGATTCCTGACACCTCGACCAGCATCGCCTGCGCGTCCTCCAGCGTCAGGTTCTGCTGCGTGCCGGACGACACGCCCCGGACTCCCCGCGATCCCGGCCGCACCACGAGCAGGTTCGTGCCCATGCTCGAAAGGCGGTTGAGGACCGAGGCCTTGGCCCCCGCGCCGATGGACAGCATCGCAACCACCGAAGCCACGCCGATTATGATGCCCAGCATCGCCAGGAAGGAGCGGAGCTTGTTGGCGAGCAGGCTCTTGAGCCCCACTTTCACGATGATCCAGAACAGCATGCCTGTCAGACCTCCTTCGCAGAGTCGCTCACGATTCGCCCGTCCCGCAAGTGCACCTGCCTGAGGCAGTGGCTCGCGACGTCCGAGTCGTGCGTGACCACGAGTATGGTGCGCCCCTCCCCGTGCAGTTCCCGGAACAGCGCCAGGATCTCCTCGCCGGTGCGCGTGTCCAGGTTCCCCGTGGGCTCGTCGGCCATGAGAATGGCCGGATTCGTAATCAGGGCCCTCGCGAGCGCGACGCGCTGGCGCTGTCCGCCCGAGAGCTGGTTGGGCTCGTGGTGCATGCGGTCCCCGAGGCCGACCTTCCTGAGCGCCTCGGCCGCGTTCTCCCTCGCGCCGCGCCGGCCCGCGTACAGCAGGGGGAGCTCCACGTTCTCGAGCGCGCTCATCCGCGGCAGCAGGTTGAACGTCTGGAACACGAACCCGATTCTGCGGTTCCTGATGTCGGCCAGGCGGTCCTCGGACAGGGTGGACACGTCCTCCCCGGCCAGGACGTACGTGCCGCTGTCCGGCCGGTCCAGGCACCCGATGACGTGCATGAGGGTGCTCTTGCCGCTGCCCGAGGGGCCCGTGATGGCGACCATCTCCCCTTCCGAGACGGCGAAGTCGAGGCCGTCCAGGGCGCGGACCGGCTGCCCGCCGACTGCGTATGTCTTCACAAGGGCTTTCGCTTCGATAATCAT
>JBFZBV010000471.1:0-2553 GCA_041308285.1 Planctomycetota bacterium
GCTGCAGGGAGATTCCCCATCGCCTTCATGGCTTCGGCGAAGTCACGCCTGACGCCGACAAGGTACTTGCCGTCCTGCCCCTTGCACAACAGAGCCTGGGCAAGGCATGCGAGCTGCTTGCCGGGGTCTTCAATCTCGTAGGTCCCGGCAAGGACGTGCCAGGCCCAGGCATCGGTCTTCTTCCTCCGTATCACGGGCAGTATCAAATCCCGGGCCTCCGCCAAACGGCGCATCTCTACCAGAACCTTGCCGTAGTAATAGGGGAACCACTCCTGCCCGGGAAATTTCGGGATGTTTTCCTTGAAGAAGCCCGCAATCCAGTCCAGGTGCGCGGCGCATGACCCCTTCTTCACGCATCCGTAAAGGGCTTTGATTAGGCGTTCAACCAGGCCAGGGAAAGCCCGGTCCGAGCCCTCCGGCTTGTACTGCTCGAAGTCCTCGACGGTTAGGTTTTCGATCCCCCACCACTTCACGAATCCCGCGAAATCATGCAGGAGTTCGGCGGCCCGCACGGCGCGCGCCAGCATGAGCGAGTGCAGCCTCCCGGGCCTCTCGACGAGGTTCAGGAGCTTGTACTCGTCGAGCATCATTTCAATGGCCGCCGCCGGCGGCGTTTCCCCGGAAATCATCTCGCCGAGCGCCCTCGCCATCTCCCACGCCGCCTCGGTCTGGGCTTTCGCCGACCCCGGGAACTGCCTCATCGCTTCGCGGTAAAGCTCCATCGCCTCGGCGCGCTTGCCCTCCTTGCTCATGTCCCGGGCCTTCTCCATGATTCCCGCCTCGGGGGCCGCCTGCCTGGCGACGGATTCTCTCGCCCGCAGGAGCACTCCGTCGTCCTCCGGGACGTTGATGGCGCTGAGCTCGGCGATAAGATTCTGCGCCGCGGGAATGTCCCCCTTGCCCAGGGCCTCTTTCGCGCAGCTCCAGAGCGTCCAGCCCAGGGCCTTCACAACCCAGGGATCCGCCGGATTCTCCCTGAAAAGCTCCCGCGCCGCTTCGAGCGCCTCCTCCAGCCGGCCTTCCTTCCTCATTGCGAACACTTCCCTGCTGTCCATTGTCTTGCTCCTTTACATCTATCGCGCCAGGGTGGCTCGGCGGATCTCCTTTGCATATTTGAATCAAGGGCTTCAACCCGAGATTCAAATTATCTTGTCTTTATCCCTGCCTTCCACGTACACGCCGAGCCCGATAATTTCCGTGAGCGGCGTGCATCTGGCGCACAGCCTGTAAATCCTCACCGTGTCCGTCTCCATGTTTATCCTTCCCTGTATCCCCATCTTCATCCAGTGGAGCCGGGCGTCGTCCAGGTCGCCCTCGAACACGCTCTTTTGCACGTGCTCGAGATAGCCCTTGAGGTGCTTCACGATCCTCGCCCTCCGCTTGTCCTCCACGATGTCGTAGCACACGACAACCTGCACAACCTGATTCTCCTGATCGCGCGAAGCGCGCGAAACTGATTCACCTGATTCGCGGCGCCTGCTCGTGCCCTTGGATTCCGTGCGCATTGCGACCGACGGCCAAACGCGGCCAGTTTTTCTGCGACGTGAGACGCGCAACACGCAACTTGCTGCGCATCATCCATGATTCCATCCCCATTTCTGTGGCTCGGCTGGAGCCTCGCCCTCCCGATTGAACTTCGCCCCTGTCAGAATCATGTCAATCAGCGATTCAATCATGTTAATCAGGAGCGAAAGCGGACTCTTTATCCTGGTACGAAAGCCCGGTAGTTTCCCTCGCCCTTGAAAACCCTCGCCAGCATCCAGACCTGGCTTTCGATGACCCGTTCGTACGCGAGCCTCTTCCCGTCAGCCTCGTAGAACACCTGCTCCGAAAGGCGCTTCGAGAACTCGCGGAAAAATATCTTCCTCCCTGCCGGCCCGAGCAGGACCGCGCCCTCGCCCCAGGTTTTTCTCGGCGCGCTCTCGGCAGCGTCGAAATCCACGCCTTCGAGTATTTCCGCCGCTTCCCGCTGTCCCGGCGTCTCGAAATCCTCAGGGCTGACCTGGCCCCGATTGACCATGCGCAGGACCACGGAGTCTACGAGCGGGGCCCTGAATTCCTCCAGAAGATCAAGCGCCAGCGACGGCCTGCCGAAGGCGGGCTCGTGCAGGACCCCGATTGCCGGATCGAGCCCGGTCTTGGACAAGTAGCCTTCCACGACCGTGCCGGCCCTCACGTAACCGAAGCTCAGCATGGCGTTCACCGGGTCCTTCGGCGGCCTCCTGTTCCGGCCGTTGAAGGCGAATTTCCCGTTCCTAATCCCCTGTCCCATCACGTCGAAATACGCGGCTGAGGCCGTGCCCTCTATCCCCCTCAGCGCTTCGTTGTCTTTCGCCCCGGCCGCCTCCTCCATCTGCCTTCGCATGAACAGCAGCGCCGAGGCCAGGGGCTCGGACTTCCTCTCCCTCTGTATCCTGAGGACCAGGTTGCGCTGGTTCATTATCTTTCCCCGCACCATCTCCCTTGCGATTGCCAGCCTTCTCTCCCGGTCCTCGATGGCCCGGAACTGCTTAATCCTCAGATCGACGTTCTTCGAGAAGGGCGACGCGAGCC
>JBFZBV010000472.1:0-3729 GCA_041308285.1 Planctomycetota bacterium
AAGGACGGACAGAATCCCCAGGAGCCTCGCGGCTCTCTGCTGCGCTTCGTACTGCCCTCCGATGGCCACCGAGTAGCCCGGCGGGAGCGAGGAGACGATTGGAGCGATGGCTTTCTTCACGTCGCCGACGACGTCGCCGAGGGACCTCCCCTCGACGTTGTGCTGCACCACGACAAGCCTGGAGGAGTTCTCGCTGTTGATGCTGTTGGGGCTGGCGACGAGATCCACGTCTGCGACGTCGCCGAGCCTAATCAGTCCCGCATCGGCGCTTGCGACGGTGAGGTCGCGAAGGCGGTTCAGGTCCGCCCTGTCTTCCTCCTCGAGGAGCATGGTTATCGGATAGGACTGCTGATCCACGGTCAACCGCGAAACGATTTCCCCTTCCAGGGCCAGCTCGACCGTTTCCGCGATTTCCTCGACGGAGAGCCCCATGTCGGCCAGGGCGTCCCGTCTGGGCCTTACCTCCACCTGCGGGACGAGGGTCTGCTGTTCGCGGGAGAGGTCCACCACCCCGGGGATGCCGGCGATGGCTTTTTCGACGCCGGCCGACAGGGCGGACAGGACGTCGAGGTCGGGCCCGGAGATTTTCACGGCGACCTGGGCGTTGACGCCGCTCAGGAGGTGGCTCAGGGCGTGCTGTATCGGCTGTTCCGCGGAGGTCGTCACGCCGGGGAATTCGTCCCTAAGGCCCTTTCGCAGGCCCGCCAGCACTTCCTCGCGGGTCTTGCCCGATTCCGGGTCGAAGCTTATGAGGGTCTCGCTGAAGTTGACCGCATGGGCATGGGCGTCGTTCTCCGACCTGCCTGTGCGCCTGCCGGCGTGCGCGACGCCGGGCGTGGCCATGACGAGCGAGTCCTTCCTCCGGCCGAATTCGTTCGCCGCGTCGATGCCCGTGCCGGGCGGAAGGAGGATGTTCACCTGCGCGGCGCCCTCGACGAAAGGCGGCAGGAAATCCGCGCCCATGGTCGCCACCACGAATGCGGCGGTCACGCTCATGGCAGTAAGGAGCATCGTCAGTCCCAGGGGTTTCCACAGGCCCAGCCTCACCAGCAATCCTGCTGCGTTCTTCATGACCGCCGCAGGCAGCGGGTCCCGTTCCCGGGACACCGCGGGGGCGTTCGGCAGGAGATAAGCGCAGAGCGCGGGCGTCATCGTGACCGCCACGAGCAGTGAGGCGGAAATGCTGACGACGTAGGCTGCGCCAATCGGCGTGAAGAGCCTCCCTTCCATTCCGGACAGGGCGAAAAGAGGCACGTACACGAGGCAGATGAGGAGAGTCCCCGTGACGACCGGCCCTCTCACCTCGACGGACGCGGCGAACACGACGTCAAGGGGGCCGGCCGGCGCCCCCCTTAGCTTGTTCTCGCGGAGCCGCCTGAACACGTTCTCCACGTCGACGATGGCGTCGTCGACCAGGCTCCCAATCGCAATCGCCAGCCCTCCGAGAGTCATCGTGTTGATGGACAGGCCTGCGAACTTGAAGAAGATTGCGGTAAGCGCGATGGAGACGGGAAGGGCGGTGAGCGTGATGAACGTGGTCCTGGCGTTGAGGAGGAAGAGCACCAGCACTATCAGGACGAGGATTGAACCGTCGCGAATCGCCTCGCCGACGTTGGAAATGGACCTGTTGATGAAATCCGCCTGGCGGTAGAGGTCCGGGACGATTTCGACGTCCTTTTGGAGGGATTTGCCGACCTCTTCGAGGGCCGCGTCGATGCGCGCGTCGAGCAGCACGGTGTCGGTATCGGGCTGCTTGTAGATTGTGATGACGATTCCCGGCTCGCCGTCCACCGAAGCGTCGCCTGTGCGGACGACGCCCGGGCCGAAGGTCACGCGCGCCACGTCTTCCACCCTGACCGGTCTTTCGGGATGCGGCATGACCACCGCCGAGGCGATGTCCGAACTCGTCTCCACCAGGCCCTGGACCACGACAAGGGGCGAAGCCGTCCCCATGTTCATCATTCCGCCGGAGCCGACCGTGTTCGCGCCGGCCACCGCGTTCCTGACGTCGGCAAGCGTGACGCCGTGCTGTCGGAGCTTGTCCGCGCCGACCACGACCTGAATCTGGCGCGGGGTCGATCCTATCGGCACCACCTGCGCGACCCCGGGGATGGACAGGAGCCTCTGTCTCAGGACATGGTTGGCAATCTGCCTGAGCTCCGTGGCGGGCACCAGCGGATTCCGGCTCTTGAGGCCTATGATGCGAACCTGCCCCATCACGCTCGAGATTGGGGCCAGCTCCGGTTTGACGCCTTCGGGCAGCCTGTCGGCGGCAAGGGCAAGCCGCTCCTGCACGAGCTGCCGATTGCGGTAGACGTCGGTTCCCCAGTCGAACTCGAGGTTGATGATGCAGAGGCCCATCGCGGAAGATGAACGCATCCTTGTGGCGCCGGCCGTGCCGTTCAAGGCCTGCTCGAGCGGCCTTGTGACGAGCCGCTCGACATCCACGGGCACCATGCCGTGGGATTCGGTCATGACCGTCACGATGGGCCGGTTCAGGTCCGGGAGCACGTCTATGCTCAGGCCTCGCGCGGTCCACAGGCCGTACAACGCTGCGGCCAGGCCGATTGCGAGCACCAGGAACCTGTTGCCGATTGACCAGGCGATTAGGCTCTTCATGTCTTCATCCCTGATGACGGGGGCGTAAATCAGCCCGCCATGACCATGGCGGATGAGCTATTCCGTTCACGTGGGGCCGTGCTTGTGGGCCTGCGCTGCGCCGCTCTTGGACCCCGCCTTGAGCGCGAGGTGCAGCGCGAACGCGCCGGAGATCACGACGGGATCACCGTCGAATATCGCCCCGTCCGCAGCCACGACTGAGTTTCTGAAATCCTCGTGCAACACCCTGACCGGCTGCGTCCTGAACCCCCTGCCGGACCGGATGAAGACGACCCTCTCGGCCCCGTCCTTCACAACGGCGGCCCTGGGCAGCGCGAAGACGTCCTTCATGCTCCTCACGGGTACGTTGACCTTGTATTTCATCCCGGGCCTGAGCCTCCACGCGGCCGGCTTCATGCTTCCCTGCACGGGGACGCTGACCGCGGAGTTGTCGACCACGGCATATGCCGAGAATGATCCGGATTCGCTGCAGGGCCTGTAGGAGGACAGCTTCACCTGATTCAGGGCCGGTCCCGCGCCCTCGACCATGGGTGCGGCGTCCATGAGGTCCCCCGATTCAAGCGCCTTCTCCACCGCCGCCGAGTCCGCCCCCGATGCGTGGAGAATCAGCAACATGCGACGGGAATCCGCCAGGACCGCTATAACGGCGCCGGCCTCCACCTTCTGGCCCGGCCGTGCCAGTACCTCCCTTAACTCCCACTCGGCCACGCCGGAAGGCGCCCTGACCGATATGACGGGGTCCAGCGAACCGCTCCGGAACAGGTCGGTCGCGTCCTCGGCGGAATGCCCCCTCTGCAGGAGAGCAGCCAGCTCCAGGAACCTCGGGCCGAGCCCCGGATTGACCCGGAGCGTCTCCAGCAGATCCGCGCCGCACTTTCCGAGCGCGTTCAGCTCGCCGATGCCGGCGAAGGTCCAAGGATGCGTTTTCAGAGGATTCGGCAGGAGATAGAGGATTTGATCCCCGGTCTCCGGCCAGAGGCCGTTCATGACAAGCGCTCTCTTCCAGAGCTCCGAGGCGTGAGGGACGGGACCGCCGCCGGACAGGTCCTTAATCTGCTCCTTGGTGAAGCCGTGGAGGAAGAGACCGGTCTCGATGCGTTTCAGTTCCGC
>JBFZBV010000473.1:0-5254 GCA_041308285.1 Planctomycetota bacterium
GGTCGATTTGAACCCACTGGAAGATAAAAACTAACGGTAGTGGCAGCCAAACCGGGGAAAAATCTGCAAGTAAAGAAATTCCCCTGTTCGATTTGTCCGATTCGAGGTCGATATGTATGGAAAGGAAGGAAAATCGGGGTAAAATCCCGCTGAAATGGCAGGAAGCCGGACAGTTTTCATGATTTTTCAGGGGAGATGAAGCTGCAGAATTTCGCATGAAAACCGCTGGAATTCCTTAACCCATTGCCCGCCTTGGGTTCCAGCGAAGTAGATGTATGGTGATAGTAGCGAAATCCATCCTCCTTTCCCCTCGAATCGACTCGCCCCGAAAAGAAACGCGGACCCGGTCCGCGTTTCTTTTCGGGGCGACCCTGCGAAGCCCTGGCCCTGGCCCACAGGCGAAGCAGGGTCAGCAGCCGGAGCAAGGCTGCCCCCTGCGAAGCCCTGGCCCCGGCATAGAGGCGAAGCAGGACTCGTCCCTTCCCTCCCTTCGCATTCCTCTTCTCCGTCAAGCACTTGCGTCCCGCACTGCCGGGCTTCCGTCAGCCTCCTTCTGCCAGGCAAGCCTTCGCTGCTTGAAGGAGTTGCACGTTCGAGGGCCTGGTGTGCACCAACCTGCGCACCAAATGTGGAACAATTCCCGACGCGTCCTCTCGCCCTCAGGTGTGCCGCGGCTGCCTCCGCCGCGGCCCGTTTCAGTCCCTCTTACGCACTGGCATAGGTCTTCCTCAGCGAATGCCACGTAACTTTGCCGGTGGACGTCTGCTTGACGATGCCCGCCCCCAGCCCGCCTTCCGCGCCACCTCGGCCAGCGCCGGGGCGAATGTCCTCCAGTTCTCGATCCGGACTCCCTGCTGAGTCCTGGTCCGCCGAGCCGACGCCCATGAGGTAAGCCGCGAGCCCGACGTCGTAGAAGTAGAGTTTCGGGGTCTTGACCAGGCGCTTCGAGACGTTCCTGGCGAAGGGCTGCAGGCGGAACGCCACGTAGGACGCTTCGAGCAGGGACAACCACTCGCGGGCCGTCGCGTGCGACACCCCGGCGTCGTTCCCTAGGCCTTCCAGGTTCAGCAGCTGCCCGGTCCTCCCGGCGCACAAGCCGAGGGCCTTCTGGAAAAGGAGCGGATTTCCGGGTCCTCGAGATTCGCGTAGGGAAGCCGGGGAAACGCCATCCTCGCCAGCGTCGTCTTGCCCGATTGCCGAGGGCCGGTGATCGTGACGACGGGGTAGCGGCGGGACAGTCCGACCGTCAGCCGCTCGACGGACCGGCGCACGAGCTTTCCCACGGAGGCACCTCGAATCGCTGGTTAGGGCCGCGAGAAGTTGGCAGGTCGGCCACCGGGCCAGCAATGGTCGCCCCCGGCGCGCCCCGGCCGCCCCTGGGCCGCGTCGTGGGCGCCCCGCGGCCGGGTCCATGGCCCTCGCGAGGGCATGGCGGCCTCACGAGCACTTTCGCAGTATTTCGGCGGCCCTGAAGACGTAATGTTCCGGCTCCCCGAGAAATACGGCCAGGAAGGGCGCGACGGCGGCGGCGGACGCTTCAAAGTGCAGAGGGAGGCAACTGGACAATAGAACCGTGATGAGTCGAAGGTGAGAATCCTCTCATCTACATCACCTGCTGCATCATGGTCTCATCGGAAAGTCCAAACGGTCAGGCCCCGGGCCGGTCGTTCAATCCCGCCGCCAATTTCTCGAACACTGGCCTTGTTTCGTCGAAGAATATCTTCCATCCCTCGCAGAGCCAGCTTCGAGCGAAGCCCCGCCCGTTGCGCCGCCGGTTCCGGGGGCAGTCGCCCGCGCACAGGTCGAAGTGGCGGCAATCGAGGCAGCTCGGGTCCAGCTCCGACTTGCGCGCTCCGAACGCCGCGTACCGTTCGGAGGAAAGGAGATCTTCCCAGGCATCAGCGGTCACGTTGCCGAGCTTCCATTCGGGCCAGGCATGGAAGTCGCACGGAAACACGTCCCCGTTGTGCTCGACCATGAAATAGCCGCGGCAGTCCGCGCCGAGAGTGCACATCCTGTCCTCGAGACCCGCGAGCCTTGCGACGAAGGCCTCGAAGTGTCGAATCGAGACTGTTCCCACGTCGGCGGGATACCAGGCTTCGAAGATCCCGAGCAGGAAGCGGCCCCAGTTCGCGCCGGTCAGTGAAAATGGGGCGGGTTCGCCGTCAGGCCCGAACTCGACGCAAGGGATGTACTGGTGGTCCGGAAAACCATTGTCCCTGAGGTATTTGTACGTGTCTTTGGCGCGAGTCGCGTTCGCTTTCGACACGACCGTCATGGCGTTGAAGGCGACTCCGCGCGCCTCGAGCGTCCGGGCCGCGCGCATCGCGGCCGCGTGCGATCCGCGCCCGCCGGCCGCGCGGCGGTACGCGTCGTGGATTTCCGCGGGCCCGTCCAGGCTGAGCCCCACGAGGAACCGGTACTCCGCGAGATGCGCGGCGAATGCGTCGTCGAGCAGGAGCCCGTTGGTCTGCAGCGAGTTGTAAATCGTGGTCCCGGGCCGGCCGAATTCGCTCTGCATCCCGGTGACGCGCCTGAAGAAATCGAGGCCCATGAGCGTGGGCTCGCCGCCCTGCCAGCAGAACGCGTGCACGGGCTGGTCCAGGGCGAGGTAGGAGCGCAGCAGCCGCTCGAGCACGGCTTCCGACATGCGGGGCCGGCGCTCGCCCGGATAAAGGTCCTTCCTTCCGAGGTAGAAGCAGTATTCGCAGCGCAGGTTGCAGTCGGCCCCCGCGGGCTTAATCAGCAGCGAGAATGGGCGCATGTCTCTCTAGTCCTGCTTTCCGGTGCATCGCGAAGGGAATCCGAATCCCGCCCTCGAGCATTTGCCCCTTGAACCCGCTGAAAGGATCGTTCCTGGGAGTGGTCTGCGCCGTGGGCCCGCCGTTGTCGGAGAAGAAGAAGATCATCGTTTCCTCCTCGATCGCGTGCTCCCTCAGCTTGGCGAGGACCCTTCCGACGGCGTCGTCCATGGCTGCGAGCATGGTCGCGTACGTGCGGCGCTTCGGGTCCGCCATGCCGGCGAACTTCTCCGCCAGGGCGGGCGAAGCCTCCAGGGGGTCGTGGACCGCGTTGAACGGCAGGTAGAGGAAGAAGGGGCGGTCCTTGTGCCTGTCGACGAAAGCCGCGGCTTCGCGGCCGAAAGCGTCGGTGAGGTACTCCTTCTCCTCGATTTTCTCGAGGATCCCGCCCGAACCTCCCTGCTGGACGAACAGGGGCGGGTGCATGAAAGCAAGCAGAAGGATGAAGACGGCCGCAATGCGCATGGATATCTCTCCTCTGAAGACCTCGTTGATTGAACACGCGAATTTGATAGAGGGTCCGAAAAAAGTTTCTTGAGACGAGAGCTGATGGAGATACCAGGGCATGCGGATTGGGATTGCTACATGTCGCCCGCGCCCGTCATCCTCGACAAGATACGATCAAGGCTCGGATCTTTGATGATGGTGACGTTTGGACCAAGTCCGAAATGTAAAAGGTACCAGGTACCATTTTATCAACTTATGCCATAACGTCTTAGGATGCAAAGGCATGGGGCAGAGCGCCCCGTTGCGATCTCTTCGGTCAATCTGGAGGAATCGCCCGGGAATCCACTGTTTCTCGCGCGCAATGTCTGTTATATCCTGGACGAGATTTGCCTGCTTGGTTACGGCCCGTGCGACCGGCCATCCTGGCTTTCCGGCCGGGCGGACCTGTCCGGGTCAAGGAGGTTCGGACATGAAACTGGCGCTCGCACTCCTGCTCCTCCTCCTCGCCGGCTGCCCGACCATCCCTCTCCGGTGCCCGGTCATCGAGACCCTCGACCCGAGCGACGGATCCTGCGATCGCGTCGGCGAGAGCCCGTGGTCCATGTGGCACCCGATCGCAGGGGTCGCCTCCGGCGGATCCCTGCACTTCTTCGGCCTGTACGAGACCTGCAGGTACGACCTCGCGTCGCGGACATGGAGCTCCTCGCCGCCTGTCCCGGCCCGGACCGGGGCGGAGATCCACGCCTGCGTCCTCTCAGGGAGGATCTACGTCCTCGGCGACGGCTTCCTCTTCGCCTACGACGCCGCGACCTGCGCATGGGAAAAGAAGACGCCCCCTGCGCCGCGCGGTTCGGGCTACGGCGCAGCCGTCCTCGACGGCAGGATCTACTTGGCCGGGGGCGGCACCCCGGACGGGCTGACTGCCGAGGTCAAATCCTACGACCCGGCCCAGGACTCGTGGACTCGGAAGGCGGACCTGAAGCACCTGCGTGCGGACCCGGTCGTCCAGGCTGCCGGCGGACGCCTGTGGGTCATGGGTGGGCACACGTGGAACAAGGCCGATCGCGTCGCGGTCACTGCCGTGGAGTGCTACGACCCCGCGAAGGACGCCTGGACCGACGCGGGCCAGGCGGACCTCGGCACCCACTGGTACCGGCTCGCATCCGCGGAGACTGGCGGGAAAATCGTCGTCTTCGTCCCAGTCCCGGGCGAGAAGGGCGTGTTGCGGGAATTCGACCCGTCGACCGGATCCTGGCGCTCCTTCGAATCCCGCAAGCCGATACGCCGCAACGGCGGCGTGCTCGTTCCCATGGACGGCAAGCTCTGGGCCTGGGGCGGCTTCACGGAAGAGTACGACGTCCAGGAAGGCCCGGACGGGCAGAAGAAGATCCTCTTCCGCTGAGCCGGGCGAACCTCCGGTTCGATCATTGTCTATGTGCCAGGGGGGAAACCCCTTTGAAAAGGCGTTTCCCCCCTGGACCTCTCTTCGGGAAACTTTATTCATTTCGCATTGATTGCGCGCGAAGCGCGCAATCAATGCGCTTCAAGGCGAAGCAGGATGCTTGCAGAGGTCTCGCAGCCGCTTCCGGGCTAATCAGGGTGCTGTCGGATCCGCGACCCTTCCCATGAAAAGAATCGACTCCGTCTTCATGTCGAGAACGGCGAAGAGGAAGGGGTGGTCCGCATTGAAGACCTTGTCCGCCTCGGGCACGCCCGTGGGCTTCATGAGCACCGCGGTGGCGGCGGCGGCCTCGGTGCCCTTCTCGTCCACCGACACGAAGGCCTTGTGGACCACCATGGAGATGAACAGGTCGGGATTGCCGGTCATGCCCGAGAAGTCCGCCTTCGCGCTCGAGAACGCGTCCCTGATGCCGAGATCGACCAGCGCGTCCTTCAGGTCGAAGCAGGACTCAATCCTGAACTTCGGCAGGCTCAAGTCCACGGTCTTGGCCTTGGCGGATTCGACCGCGGTCCAGAACGACTGCGGGGTCAGGCCGGACTCGAGC
>JBFZBV010000474.1:0-25109 GCA_041308285.1 Planctomycetota bacterium
AATTTTGTAGATTGCCCCAATCAGGAAGCGGGCAGGCATTCGAGGTGCGGCATGCAGAAACGATTCGTTCCGATCCTCGGAGTCGCGGCGGTCCTGGCCGGGGCGTTTTTCGCGTGCAGCCGGGTTCCCCCCGCGCCGCGGGGCAAACCGGGCCCCGGCGCATTCGACGTGGTCAAGATGGGGCGGTTCGGAATCCGGCAGGGTCCCATCTACTTCGCCCACGACCTGCACGCGGACCTGCCGGGCCTCGACGGCAGGACCCTCCCCTGTTCCGCCTGCCATTTCGAGACTTGCGGCCCGCCCCGGCGGTGCGGGGAGTGCCACCTGCCCACCAAACGCGGATCAAAGGCGAAACTCCCGTCCACCTGAGTGGTGGTGCATGACATGTGCGTCGCATGTCACATCGAAACCAATCCCGACTACCCCTCTTCCCTCTTCCTGGGAGTCACTCCCGACTCCTGCGGGGACTGCCACATGAAGCCGGAGGCCGTGGACGTCTCGTGGGTCGAGTTCGCGGACAAGCCGGTCCATCTCACGGTGCGCGGCTCGGGCGAAGCGGGCGAGGCGGCCCGGGCGCAGGCCGAAGCCGTGGTATCGGAAGCGCTTCGCGCGCGGGGGTTCCGCCTTGTGGCGGAAGGCGAGGCCGAACTCGACTTGTCCCTGGTGCTGAGCATCGGGACATGCCGGGATGATCGGTTCCTGCCGCCCGGAACGCCGGTACGGGTGGCGGTCTTCGACATGACGCTCGGCCCGCCCGGCGAGTCGAAGCCGAACATCAGGCGGCTGGGCGTGTCCAAGCCCGAATGGGGCGGAACCGAGGACGAGGCTGTTTCGCGCGCGGTCCGGGACGCATGGGCCGTGCTCTCGACCCACGTCCTGGAGGCTCTCGTGAACTCCTAGCCTGGGGTTTGGGGTCGTATCTTGACTGTTGACTTGGCCTGTTCCTGCTGTAGAATCCTGTCATGAGCCGAGCGACCAGGATTGAGTGTCCGGGGGTTTTGTACCACGCCATGGGGCGCGGAATAAACGGAATGCAGGTTTTCGGCGAAGACCAGCATTTCGAGCGCTTCGTGAATCTTCTAGGCGACAGGGTCGAGAGCGGCGACCTAATCGTCCATGCCTTCTGCCTGATGACGAATCATTTCCACCTCCTGCTCGAAACGCCCCGAGGAGAGTTATCGCGCTGGATGCAGGGCATTCTCGGAAATTACGCCCAGTGGTTCAATTTCACCAGGAAACGGACGGGGCATCTCTGGCAGGGCCGTTACAAGGCGATCCTGATCGAACGAGGACCGCATCTGCTCGAGTGCTCGAGGTACATTCATCTTAACCCTGATCGAGCCGGCCTGACCAGGCCCGCCGAGCGGTGGAAATGGTCGAGCTACATGAACTACGCGGGCCTGGCGGGCAAGCCCGTTGCGCCTTGGGTGACCGTGGAAACCGTTCTCGGGGAGCTGGGCGCTTCCGGAGTTCCAGCCGGAGACCGGCGTCGCGCTTACAGGGAATACGTAGAGGCCGCGAAAGGAGTGAAACCGATCAGCCCGTTCGAGCGCGCGACGGCCGGGCTGGCTCTGGGGGGCGAGTCGTTCGTGACATGGGTGAAGGAACAGTTGAAGGGACGCCCTGCGAACCAGGACGAGCCATCGCTGAAAAGGTTCCGCGCCCTGGGTTTGGCCTCTCCGGATCGGATTGAGGAAGCCGTTGAAGCGGAGTTCGGCAATCCTCGGGCCAAGAGCCCCGCCCGCAGCATCCTGGCTTCCCTTCTCGTCAGCCGGTCGGGCCTCCGCCCGGCGGACGTGGCCAGGAGCCTGGGCGTATCGCGCAGCGCGGTTACGAAATCCGTGACGCGGGTCGATCAGACTGTGCGGTCCAATCCCAAAATCGCGAAGAAGATCCGGCAAATCAACGCCCGGCTTCTCGAAAATCCGCGAGGCAAGCCATGACCGGCCGCGCGATCCGCTCGAAGTCAACAGTCAAGATACGACCCCACGACTCCCGGCCTTTTGGCCTTGTTCAGCGGCGTGGACGACCTTAAAATAGACTTCTGGCGTCTCCGGCCAGTATCGAGAACCGGCACATTCGGGGACCTGTACGACCCGTCCGAGAGCAACCTGAGCTTGTTCGAGAACACCATGGTGGAGGAACTCGAGGCGGCGCGGGCGGCGTACGGCGGGAGAAAGCCGCCTGCAGGCGGCTGAAGAGGCGCCCGAGAAGAGCCAATGCCCGACAAAGGGACCATCGCCCTGGTCGTCGATAACCCGCTCCGGGACCTGGCGGGCGTGGTTCTGCTCGCGACGGAGCTGTGCTCCAGGGGGTACGAAGCCCTGCTGGTGCCCGTGAACATCCTCTCGGACGCCTGGGCCTTCGATCCTGATTTCTTCGTTCTCAACTACCACCGCAGCATCAACGACTACCAGGTCAGGCGCATCGCCGGGCGCGGCCGCGGGTTCGCGATCCTCGACACCGAAGGCGCGTATCCCGACCTCGATCACTTCGCGAGCACCCTTTCCTCGGACGCGGAACTTCGGGGCAAGGCCTCCGCCGTCTGCATGTGGGGCGGCAAGATGGCCCGCTTCCTGGTCGAAAAAGGCCTGTACGCCCCGGAGAAGGTCCGCGTCACCGGGTGCCCCCGCTTCGACTTCTTCCACCCTAGCCTGGCCGAAGCGGCCAGGAAGCGGTCGGAGGAGTTCCTTCCGGCTTCGGAACCCTTCGTTCTCGTCACCGGCAGCGCGGCCGTGGCCAACCCTGGCATGCTCACTGAGGAGGAGGAATTCGAGAGCTTCCAGCGCAACACGAAAATGGGCCTCGACTGGTGCACCGCCTTCAGGGAGGAGCAGAGGGGCTGCCTCAAGGCGCTCGTCGAGGTGACGGACTCGCTGGCCTCGGATTTTCCGGGCGCCCTCTTCGTCCTGAGACCCCATCCTTTCGAGAACCCCGCGCCGTACGCGCCGCTTCTCGAAAAGCACGCCAATCTCAGGTTCGTGCAGAAGGGCTCGATCGACGGCTTCGTGCTCAGGGCAAAGGCCGTGGTCCTGAGGACCGGTACCGCCACTTTCGAGGCGGCTCTGGGGAGGGCGCCGGCTTTTTCCTTCGCCTGGATCCCAGTGAAACACCAGCGCTTCGAGGAAGCTGACGCGATCCTGCACTCCTGCGCTTCCTACCCCGAAATGCGGGAAAGGGTCGCCAGGGTCCTGGACGGGACCTACGAGCCTCCGGCCGAACTCAGGGAAAAAGCCGCCGGGATCCTCCGCGAGAGGTTCCACGAGCAGGACGGAAAGGCCCACGTCCGAACCGCCGACGCGATCTGCGAGGCCCTGGCGCGCATGGACCGTGGCGCCGTGCGCGGACTGGCGAGCCTGAAATTCCGCGGCGCCGCCGCGCGGATCGCGCGCCGGAAATTCCTGGCTGCCTGGAGGGGCTCGGTCAAGGGATTCGACGGGAATGCGGTCCGCGGCATCGTGGACGGCTTCCAGGCCCTTCCGCTCGGGGATTTCCCGAGCCTGCTCGCACCCGTGGAAATCTCGCCCCTCGGTCCTCCGCGAGCAGGCTCAGGGATCTTCAGGAACAGGTGCGTGCTGATGAGGCCGCGCCCGGAACCCTGAGGACTCCTGCGCCCCTTGGCCGCAGGCGCGCCTATCGTCACTTTACGCTTGATCCAACCGATGACGCGAAGCATAATCGCCCAGGATCGAAAACCCGTGAAAACCGTCGGGAGGAGCCGTGGAAGTTGCCATCGTCATCCCCGCCAAAGGGGCGAGCGACAAGGTCAGGAACAAGAACCTCTTCGAGATCGGCGGCAAGTCCCTGGTCCAGCTGGCCTGCGAAAAAGTGCTGCGCTGCAACACGGTCAACCAGTTCTTCCTGGACACCGAGGACGAGGGGATCATGATGAGCTGCCAGGACCTTGTGAAGCGGGGCCTCCAGATCATCAGGAGGCCTGCCGAGCTGGCCTCCGATTTCATAGGCGCCAACGACCTGATGATCTTCGAACTCCACTCCATACCCCACTGCGACCTCCTCATCCACACCTTCGCCACCGCCGCCCTGCTCACATCAGAGACCATCGACAGGTGCGTCACCTCCTTCGCCGAGAAGGCCAAAACCCACGATTCCTTCGTATCGGTGGCGAAAGTGAACGAGTACTTCTGGCAGGGCGGAAAGCCCATGAATTTCGACCCACGAATCCTGCCGCGCCGTTCCGAGATCGAGGGCCTTTACATGGAGACTCAGGGCCTCTACGGGATCTTGACGGATACGCTGCTCGAGCAGAAGACGCGCGTGGGTTCTACCCCCATGCTCCTGGAAATCCCTAAGCTGGAGAGCCTGGACGTGAGCGGCCAGGAGGACCTGGTCATCGCTGAGCGAATCCTCTCTTGGAGAAGCGGCGCGAAATGAGGCCTTCGCAAGAATCCCTGTACGCTGGCATCGTGTACGACTCGCTCAGGCAGATGGGGCTGCCGGACCGCGCGTTCCTGCTTGACCCGCGCATTCGCCCTCTCGACCCGGATTCGCGCTGTTTCGGCCCCGTCTTCACCAACCGCGGCCGCCTGGTGAGGAAGGACGAGGACTACGCCGCCGCGGACGCCATCCGGGTGGAGATGTACCGCAAGATAAAACCTGGCCAGGTGGTGGTGCTGGAAGCGGGGGACGATTACTGCGCGCACGCGGGCGACATCACGTCCCTGATCTACTCGAAGCTGGACGTGAAGGGCTTCGTCACGGACGGCCTGGTGCGCGACAGCGCCCGGATCCGCAGGCTGGACTTCCCGTGCTTCTGCAGGGGCACGAACCCCATCGACGCCCTCGACTACTGGGCCATCACGGACGTGGACTCCGAGATCTCGCTGCCCGGCTTGAGCGGCAGGGTCGCCGTTTCGCCCGGCGACTGGGTTTTCGCCGACGCCGACGGCGTCCTCCGGATTCCCGGCGAACGCCTCGGGGACTTCGACGAAATCGTGGAAAAGAACCTCGGCCGCGAGGAGGAGTGCCGGCGAGCGGTGAACCAGGCCTCTGGTCCCGGGCAGGTGTACGGCATCGTCAGGAAGGCCTTCGACGAGCAGGGTCGCTGGTGAGTCTGGAGGGCGGATGAAACCCCCGAAAATCGTCGCCGAGCTCACAATCAACCATCTCGGCATGAAGAAGATCGCCCAAGTCACCATGAAGCGGTGCAAGGAGGCCGGCGCCGATTACGTGAAGCTGAAGATTAAGGACACGAAGAAGTACTACTCCAAGGCGGACAAGAGCATCAACGGCTACGACTTCCTGAAGTACCGCACGTCGCTGGAGCTTTCCAGGCAGGACTTCGCCGAAATAGACGCCTGGTGCCATGAAATCGGACTGAGGTGGTTCGCCACCTGCCACGACCTGGAGAGCCTGAAGTTCGTGGCCTCCTTCGACGTCCCCTTCTTCAAGGTGGCGTCCATGGATTCCCGGAACCTGGACTTCGTGAGGAAGGTGGCCGAGCAGAACGAAGCCAGAAAGCCCATGATCGTGAGCGTCGGCGGCGAGTCCCTGAAGCACGTCGGCGAAATCGTGGAAATCGTCTCGGGCAGGGGCATCGAGCTGACCCTTCTCCACACGGTCTCCATCTACCCCACGCCCATCGACAAGTGCAACATCAAGTTCATCCAGAAGCTCCGCTCCGAATTCGAGTCTCCCAAGGTCTCCATCGGCTATTCCGGACACGAGGAAGGGTGGGTGCCAACCCTGCTCGCCGTGCTCTCGGGGGCGAGCATGATCGAGAGGCACGTGGCGCTCACGAGGAACCTCCGCATACACCACATCCGCTCGGCCCTCACCCTGGACGAATTCAAGAAGATGGTGGACGACGTACAGCGCGTGTCCATGATGATGAGCTCCGAGCAGGTGGAGTATTTCGAGGAGGAGCTGAAGTTCCTCCGCGACATGCACTACGAGTAGCGCGGGAGCTGGGAGAACCGCCTGGGCGGAAGGAGCGGAAGGTCATCGGTCGTCGGTCGTCGAAAGCGAAAACCGAGCAGGCCTTCGAGAGGCCGGGCGAACGCAGCAGCTCTCGTGCAGGAGTTGTTCCCTTTCAGGCCCTCAGGGCCGAAAAGCAGGTTTGAAGCCGACTCGAGGGGCCGGGTATGAAGCTTTTCCTTTTCCGGCACGGTGAAACTCTCTGGAACGTGGAGAAGCGGCACCAGGGCAGGAAGGACTCGCCCCTCACCGACCGCGGGCGGCGCCTCGCCCTCGACCTCGCCGTGCACGCCAAAGGCTGGAATCTCGGCAGGATGATCACGAGCCCGCTGGGCCGCGCCAGGGAGACCGCCCTCGCGCTCGGAGCAGGACTCGGGCTGGCGCCGGAGGAAGACCCGCGGCTCGCAGAGTGCTCCTTCGGGGAGTGCGAGGGCATGCTCTGGAGCGAGATCAAGAGCAGGCACTCGGAACTCCTCGCAGCCAGGAGCGCCGATCCGTGGTCTTTCAGGTGGCCCGGGGGCGAGAACTACCTGGATCTCACCTCGAGAGCCGCGGGCCTGCTCGGGGATCTGGGCGAGGAGCCTGGCGGCAAGCCCCTAGCCCTCGTGGGACACGAAACGATCAACCGTGCGATCCTGGGCCTGCTGCTTTCCCTGGAGCCCGGAAAAATCGTGAAAGTTTCCCACCCGAACACGGTGGTGTACCGCGTGGAAGGGCGAAGGGTGCATCGTTTCGACGTGGCCTACCCGTCGGCCGGGTGGGTCGCGGGCCTGCTTTTCAAGGAAAGCCGCCCCTCCACTGACAAGCCTTGACAGGCATGAACCTGAGGCGCCTCGATTTCAAGAGGCGGCGCAAGCCATCAGACTGTATTCGCTGATACCGGCAAGGGGAGGGAGCAAGAGCATCCCCATGAAGAACCTGCGGCCCCTGGCCGGTCTGCCCCTCATCGCTTATTCCATAAAATATTCCCTGGCCTGCCCTGAAGTGTCGAAAACCGTGGTCTCCACGGATTCGCCGGAAATTGCAGAAACGGCCCGCGCGTACGGAGCCGAAGCGCCGTTTCTGAGGCCCGCCGAATTTTCGGGCGACGCAGCGAGGGATTACGGCGTGGTCAGGCACGCTCTGGACGCGCTGGAGAGCATCTTCGACGAGACCATAGACGCCTTCGTCTTCCTGAGGCCGACCTCGCCCCTCAGGCCGCCCGGGCTCATCGAACGGGCGCTGGAGCTCCTGCGGAAATTTCCGGAGGGAAGTTCGGTAAGATGCGTGACGCCCGTCTCAGAGCACCCTTTCTGGCAGTTCAGACGGCGAGGCGACTTCATCGAACCCTGGCTGGGGGACGCGGCCGAGCCCTTCACTACTCCCAGGCAGGAGCACCCCCCCTCTTTTTTCCAGACCGGCGATCTGGAGATCATCCCCAGGGAAACCCTGAAAAAAGGCTCCACCGCGGGCGACAGGATCATCCCGCTGGTGCTCGGACGGGAAGAGATGATCGACATCAACTACGAAGCCGATTTCGCCCTGGCCGAGAAGTGGCTCGAGAATCTACGCCGATGAAACCGCGTTCGTTTCGTTTAGGGTCGTATCTTGACTGTTGACTTGAGCCGTTTCCGCCTTCTGCTCGAAACGCCCCGAGGCGTCTCCGGATGGCGTCGAGGAAGCCGTTGAAGCAGAGTTAGGGTTCATCAGTAAGCCCTGACTGCGCGTGCAGCCGACACGCGCCAGGGGCAAAGGAAGAAGATTTACGCGGCGGCTGACGCGCAGAGCGTTCGGCGGTCCCGACCCCAAACTCGGCGTTTGACTTGCCGCGGGAACATGGTGTATAAGGGCCCTCTGGAGGTCCAATGAGCGAGATTCTGGCCGTCATCCCGGCGCGGGGAGGATCCAAAGGCATCCCGAGAAAGAACCTGCGTCTCGTGGCCGGCCGCCCCCTCCTGGCATACAGCATCGGACACGCCCGGACCTGTCCGGAAGTGACCCGCGTTGTTGTGTCCACGGAAGACGCGGAAATCGCCTCTGTCGCCCGCAAGTGGGGCGCCGAAGCGGTCTTGCGGCCGCCGGAACTCGCAACCGACAACGCGTCCTCCGAAGCCGCGCTCCTGCACGTGCTCGATCACCTCAGGAAAGAAGAGGGTTACGAGCCCGACATAGTGGTCTTCCTCCAGGCGACGTCTCCGGCCCGCCGGCCCGACGAAATCTCCCTCGCCCTGGCCCGGTTCCGGGAGGAAAATGCGGACTCCATGTTCTCGGCCTGCCCCATGCACGGATTCGTCTGGCGCCGGGACCGGGAAGGACTGCGGTCCTTCACCTACGACCACCGGGCGCGCCAGCGCCGCCAGGATGCGCCCGAGGACCTGCTGGAGAACGGATCCATCTACGTCTTCAAGCCCTGGGTCTTGCGGAAGCACGGCAACCGCCTGGGCGGTTCCATAGCCGTGCACGTCATGGCCGCCGCGGACTCCTTCCAGGTGGACGAGCCTGGGGACCTGGTATTGGCCGAGGCGGTCCTCTCCTGCCGCAGCCACCCCAATCCGGCGGCGGACCTCGCCCGGGTGCGGCTGCTCGTCCTCGACTTCGACGGGGTGCTCACCGACAACTGCGTGTGGGTGGACCAGAACGGCCGGGAAGCCGTGATTTGCGACCGAGGCGACGGGATGGGCCTTGGGCTTCTTAGAGCCGCAGGCCTTGACGTGGTGGTCCTGTCCTCACAGACCAACCCCGTTGTAGAGGCCCGGTGCAGCAAACTGGGCATACCCTGCGTCCTGGCCGTCGTCGACAAGGGCGAGGGCATCCGCGCCCTGGCCGGCGAGAGGAAACTCGGCCCGGAAGCCGTGGCCTTCGTGGGCAACGACGTGAACGACGTTCCCGCCATGCTCTGGTGCGGCGTTCCCGTCGCCGTAGCCGACGCCGTCCCCGCCGCCAAGAACGCCGCCATGCTCCATACGAGCCGTCCCGGAGGGGCGGGGGCCGTGAGGGAGGTTGCGGACTGGCTGCTGAGAGCCCGGGAAACCTGAGGCGGGCGGAGGAGGTGGAAATCATGGACCAGGTGCTGCGCATAGGCGACAGGGCCGTGGGAGACGGCAAGCCCTGCTACGTCATCGCCGAAATCGGAATCAACCACAACGGCGACATCGAAGTGGCCCGGCGCCTCATCGCCGCGGCAAGCGTGGCGGGCGCGGACGCGGTTAAGTTCCAGAAACGCACGCCCGAACTCGCCGTGCCGCCGGAGCAGCGGGACATCCTCCGCGAGACGCCCTGGGGGCTCATCACGTACATGGCCTACCGCAACAAGGTGGAGTTCGGGCGGGACGAGTACGCGGAGGTGGGCCGCTTCGCCCGGGAGCACCGCCTCGCGTGGTTCGCCTCGTGCTGGGACGAGAAGTCCGTGGACTTCATGGAGAGCTTCGCGCCGCCATGCTACAAAATCGCCTCGGCCTGCCTCACTGACGACGCGCTCCTGCGCCGCCACCGCGCAACGGGCCGGCTCATCGTCCTCTCCACCGGGATGAGCACGCTCGAGCAAATCGACCACGCCGTGAACGTGCTGGGCACCAGGGACCTAATCCTGCTCCATTGCACCTCCACTTACCCCGCGCGCACGGAGGAGCTCAACCTCAGGGGCATCGCCACCCTCCGCGAGCGCTACCATGTCCCGGTGGGCTATTCGGGCCACGAGGTGGGCCTGGCCACCACGCTGGCGGCCGTCACCCTGGGCGCATGCGTAGTGGAGCGGCACATCACCCTGGACAGGGCCATGTGGGGCTCGGACCAGGCCGCGTCGGTTGAGCCGCACGGATTCAGCCGGCTTGTGCGCGACATCCGCGCGGTGGAGGCGGCCATGGGCGACGGGCAGGTGCGGCTTCTCGAATCGGAGAAGCCGCTCCTCGCGAAGCTCAGGCGCGTCAAGTAGGCATGGACGGTCCCGACGCCAACCTTTTGGGCCGCTTCGTCCGGCGCAGCGCCTCCTTCGGATCGGTCCTCTTCACCGTGAAGGTGCTGAATTTCCTCCTCCTGCTGTTCGTCTTCTGGCGGCTCCTCGACCCTGAGCAGTTCGGCGTCATCGCCGTGGCCCAGGGCGTGACGACCGTGCTCGCGCCGGGGCTCAACTTCGGCCTGAGCAACTCCGTGTCGCGGCTGTTCAAGCAATACGAATCCCGGGGACAGGGGCGGGACCTGATAGGCTCCGTTTTCGTGACCGCCGCCCTGGGCGCCGCGGCCGTCTGCGCGGTCGTCTACTTCGCGGCCGGCCCCCTCGTCCAGGCCCTGTTCCCCACCGTCCCGTTCGCACCCTACATGCAGCTCGCCGTCGTGTCGGCCTTCTTCCTCTCCATGTGCCTTTTCGGCGAGCAGGTGCTGCGCGTGACGGACCGGCTGCGGCTGAACGGGGCGCTCGTCGCGGCGGAACTGGCGCTCAAGAACGCCGCCATGCTGGCCGCGGTCCTGCTCCTTGCCGACGGCGCCTTCGCGTTCCTCCTTGGCGAGATGCTCGCCCTCGGCCTCGTCTCCGCAATCTATTCCGTGGCGACCGTCCGGGGTGCCCGAATCCGCCTCAGCCCGGCCTTCCTGCGCGAATCCGCAGTCCTTGCCCTGCCCGTCGTCCCAGCAGGAATGCTCGACCAGCTGAACAACTACCTCGACCAGTTCGTCCTGGCCAATTACGTGCCCCGGGCCCAGCTGGGCCTCTACTCCCAGGCGGTGAAGGTGGGCACTGTGCTGGACATCCTCACCCGGGCCCTCAAGACCGTCTGGTTCCCCACCCTGCTGCGCTCCAGGGACGGCGGACCGGAGAACCGGAAGCTCATAACCCAGTCCTACGTCTTCACCTTCGACTTCCTCGCCTTCGTGGTCCTGGGCATCGCCTTCATCGCGCCGATCGTGATACGTCTCCTGGCTCCGGCCAAATTCCATCCCATGTGCGTCTACCTCCCGGTGGTGGGCGCCGTGCTCCTGGTGAAGAACTACGTATTCCTGCCGTCGCTCCGCCTCCTCACGACACGGTTCGCCCTGGCCACTCTGCTGTCCTCGGCCGCGACGACCGCGACGGCCGCCGCCCTTCACCTGACCCTCACCGTGCGCTTCGGCATCGTGGGAGCCCTGATTAGTCTCTGCGGGACCTACCTCCTCTCCTTCGCCGTGGCCGAAGGGCTTGCCCGCCGCGTCACGCCGGCGGACATACCCTGGGGACGCCTCGCCGCGCGGATCCTGGTCTTCTCCGCCGTGGTGGCGGCCGCCACCTGGATCCTGACCCTGCCGCCCGGTCCCGGGGTCCACCTCCTCGGCGCAGCCGCGTTCCTCCTCGTCGGAACCCCGGTGGCGGTATTCTATTACCGCAACAGGCGGCTGCTGTCCGGAGAGGGGAAGAAGATTGACCCGCCGCCGGGCGCGGCGGAAGGTACGTCGTGATTCCATGGAAGGAGGAGCCCCGTGTCCCCTGCCCGCACAATCGCGATTAACCTCGACAACCCCCTGCGCGACATGCCGGGGGCCGTGCTCCTCGCGCCGGCCCTCTGCGCCCGCGGCTTCCGCGCTGTCCTGGTGCCGGTGAACATCCTCGCAGACGGGTGGAGCGCCGACCCGGACCTCTTCCTCCTCAACTACCACCGCCCGGTGAACGACTACCAGGTGCGGCGCATCCTGGACCAGGGGCTGCCCTTCGCCATCCTCGACACCGAGGGCGCGCCCTACCAGCTCGACCACTAGGACCCCGCGCCTCCGGCCTGCGTTCCGCGCCCGGCGCCGGCGCCTGGAAGGGCCGCCATCTCCCGGGCCAGGGCGGCCTCGAACAGGCGGAGGTTATCCTCTTCGAGGTCGTAGAGATCCCCCTTGTGGCAGCGGGACACGACTGCGCCGATGAGGCCCTTTATGCGCTCCGGGTCGGGCGAGGAAGACAGGGCCTTCCGGACGGCGGAGGCCAGTTCGGCCAGGTCGGTCACGTCGATGGTGGCGCCCCAGCCCCGGTAGAAGGACTCGCCCAGGGTGACGACGGGCTTCCCGTACGAAAGGGCCTCGAAGCCCACCTTGGAGTTGATGGTGAGCACGGCGCCTGCGCCGCGGATTACGTCGTGCGACCCGACGGACGGGTGGAGGATGCGCACGTTGGGGAGTTTCGCCAGGCTCCGCAGAACGCGGAACGGGTACCATCCGATGGAGACCGGGTGCTCCTTGATGAGGAGGTTCACGCCCTGGGGAAGGGCGCGGGATATCATCTCCACCACGTATTCCTGCCGGAAGCAGTGGGGGGCGCGCACGAGGATTTGGAGATCGTAGGGCATGTGGAGCGGGAAGAAGATGTAGGGGGCCTCGCTGCCCCGGAGGCGGCCGTAGTAGAAGGCGAGGAGCTTGCGGCGTAAGAGGCTCATGAGGTACCGCGAAGCCAGCTTCCTGGTGGAGAAGGTCTCGTCGAACTTGTTCACGAAGACCTTGCGGCGGGCGATGCGGCAGAGCTTCAGGAACGTGTCGGGGTTCAGCACGTTGGAGAACGTGGCGTCCCTGTAGTACGCCCGGTCCTTGTGCGGGACCAGGAGCTTCGGGGCCGCGGTGGTCCGCGCGATGTACGCGTCCACTTCGTCCCGCACATCCCGGGGATGCCTGGAGAAGTCCGGCACGCAGTCGAATCGGACCTTGTCGGAGTTGCGCGCGAAGATCACCGTGTCGTCCAGGGGGCCCGGCTCGACGAAGAGGTGGGGGATGCCCCTGGTCCGGCAGATCGCCCAGACCACCTGGCACTCAATCCAGCCGCCCGTCTCCTCGAGCACGAGGCCCGCCTCGTGGCGGTCGAAGAACTCGCTGCAGACGCGGAAGAAGTTCACCGCCTTGCGCGCGAGGCGGGCCTCGTCGTGGCGCTCCGTCGAGTACATCTCGTGCGTGTACAGGTTCCGGAGGCTCAGCAGCCCGTGCCGCCTCTCGATCTCCGACACCTCGCCCTCGGCCGGCGGGGGGAGGCCGCGCCGGCGGATTTCCGAGGGGATGCAGAAGACCGCGTCGCCGCGGTGGGCCAGAGGCAGGGCGGCCTCGTCCATGGCGGGAAGGAACGCGACGGCGAGCCCCCGGGCCTCGAACCGACGGGCCACCAGGTCCCAGAATCGGCCGTGCTCCCGCCTAATCATGCCGGCGATGACCAGGTCGTACTTCACCGTCCGCCCAGCACCTCTCCGGTGCAGGTCTCCATCTCTCGCCGGATGACGGCGACGTCCATGATGCTCCTTGCCAGGCTCTCCGGGTGGGCATCTCGCTTATAGCGGAACTCGTGCGCCTTCGCAAGGGGATTCGAAGTGCGCCCCGCGCGCGAACCGCCCGAGCCTCCATGTGGCAGGCCGCAATCCCCGGCGGCTTACCCGCGCCGCGTTGGGAGTTGACGGCGGACTCCGGGGCAGTATATTGGACGTCGCCGGCACCAGAACCCCTTTTTCAGGAGATTCTCATGGCGTCGTGGGATCACATGTTCGAAGAGGCTGAAGACGTGAAGAAGGTCTCGAAGGAGGAGTTCAACGCCGAGGAGCCCGGAATACGCGAGTCCCTGCTCGCAATCCAGAAGGAGCTGGCCGGGACCAAGCTCTCGGTCGTCATCGTGGTCTCCGGCGTCGAGGGCGCGGGCAAGAGCGAGACCGTGAACCTCCTCCACGAGTGGATGGACGCCAGGGGGCTCATGGTCCACGCCCCGTGGGATCCCAGCGAGGAGGAGCTCGAAAGGCCTCCGATGTGGCGGTTCTGGCGCGTGCTGCCCCCCCACGGCCGCATCGGCGTCCTCTTCGGGTCCTGGTACACCCAGCCCATCATCGACCGCGTCTTCGGCAAGACCACCGACAAGGAGCTCGACAGGTCGCTGGAGCGCATCGACGATTTCGAGCGCATGCTCACCCTCGAGAACACCCTCCTGCTCAAGTTCTGGTTCCACCTGTCCAAGAAACAGCAGAAGAAGAGGATGAAGGACCTCGCTTCGGATCCCAAGACCGCATGGCGCGTGGCCAAGATGGACAAGAAGTACTTCAAGAAGTACGACGAGTTCCGCGAGGTCTCCGGCCACGTCCTGGAGCGCACGTCCGCCGATTCCGCCCCCTGGAGGGTAATCGGCGGCGCCGACCCCAGGAGCCGGGCCCTGACCGTGACGAAGACGATTATCGAGGCCCTGCGCACGCGCATGGACGCCATGAAGGCCGCGAAGCGCGAGAGGCCGCCAGGGGACAGGCCCGCGCCCGCATCCAAGAACGCACTCAGGACCCTCGACTACGACAAGTCCCTGTCCAAGGACAAGTACGAGAAGCAGCTCGCAATCCACTCCGGCCGCCTCGCGGTGCTGTCGCGCGGGCTCAGGGAAAAGGGCCGCTCGGCCATCACCGTGTTCGAAGGCCCGGACGCCGCCGGAAAGGGCGGCGCAATCCGCCGCCTCATCTCCGCCATGGACTCCCGCATGTACCAGGTCATCTCCGTCGCCGCCCCCACCGAGGAGGAGAGGTCGCACCCGTACCTCTGGCGATTCTGGCGCCACCTCCCCAGGGCCGGCCGCGTCACGATTTTCGACCGATCCTGGTACGGCCGCGTGCTCGTGGAACGGCTCGAGGGCTTCTGCGGCAAGGAGGAGTGGTCCAGGGCCTTCGGCGAAATCAACGACTTCGAGGAGCAGCTCTGCGAGGCCGGCAACGTCGTGCTCAAGTACTGGATTGCAATCACCCAGGACGAGCAGCTCCAGAGATTCAAGGACCGGCAGGTCACGCCGTTCAAGCAGTACAAGATCACCGAGGAGGACTGGCGCAACCGCGAGAAGTGGGACGCCTACGAGGCCGGGGCCTGCGAGATGTTCAAGAAGACGTCCACGAGCATCGCCCCGTGGGTCCTGGTCGAGGGGAACGACAAGAACTGGGCGAGGGTCAAGGTCGTCAAGGCCCTGGCGGACCGGCTGGAGGAGGCGCTGGACGGCGGCCGCTGAACGGCCGGCGCCCGGGCCTTTCGCCGGCGCCGCCCGGGATTCGCTCAGGGATTCCCGAGCCCCACGATTTGGTCGAGGAGGGGCTTGAAGATTTTACGCGTGGCCGCGAGCCTCTCCAGGACGAACCGCTCAATCCTCTCGCCCTGCGTGAGGAGCATCCCCTTCGGGAGGGATGCGACCGGTACTTCGGCGCGCCCCATCGTCGCGTGCCCCCCCGCGCTGCCCAGCTTCCCGAACGCCGCTGTCGCGGTCCTGCCCGCGTTGCCGTGCTCGTCCACGCAGCGGAATACGACGATGAGCGTGTTCTCGAACACGCCGATGACGACCGCCCATCTGGCTTCCTTCACGCGTATGAGGAAGTCCGCAATCTGGGAGCACACGTCGGACACGGGCACGGGCCCCACGTTCGCGCAGAACAGCCCGTGGTGGTGCCTGAGCCTCATGATGGCAATCGCGAAGTAGTCGAGCCTCGGGAGCGAGTAGGCCGAGTACTCGATGCGCGTCACCGTCCTGCGATCGATGCGCGGCTCGAGCCTCCTCATGGCGTCGTCGTCCAACCCGGTCCTGGGCCTGTTCGAGTGGCGCGCGTCCGTCACGATGCCGTAGAAGAGCGCCGTGGCTATCCGCCAGTCCAGCCGGCATCCGGCGGCGGCCATGTACTCCGTCACAATCGACGAGGTCGCCAGGCACGAGGGCCGAATCTCCGTGAACAGGCTCCCGCCCGGGCCGCGCGGCGGATGGTGGTCGAACACGATGTCGCACCGCGGCAGCGGCGCGGAACTGAAGAACGACGGCTGGGCGTCCACCACCGCCACGAGGTCCTTCGCCTCGATTGTCCCCGGCTTGAGCTTCGACGCCGGAATGCGGAGGTACTCAATCATCGCCTCGTTCTCCAGCCTGCCCACCCTGCCCGTGTAGAAAATCGAAGCGATGACGCCCCACTTGCGCAGGATGCGCTGCAGGCCCCAGGCGCTCCCCAGAGCATCGGGGTCGGGGTTGCCGTAAATCAGAATCGCGGCGCGCCTGCTCCCCTTCAAGATTGAGCGGAGCCGCTTCGCCTTCTTCCGCACGCTCTCGAGCTTCAAGCCTGACCTCCGCAGCCCGGGCATCCGGGGACCGGGCCCATGGCACGCAAATACCTTATCGCGCGGGCCGAAAGCGGCATTCTACATCTTCCCGGCCGGGCAGGCCACAGGTTCCATCCACGGAGCCTCAGGCGCTGTAGAGGAGCCGCTCGCGGTTGAAGAGCCGGAGCCCGAGCACGATTCCAACGGCGGACGCGGCGAAGCTCCCGGCCATGCTCAGGAGCACCGCGTGCTCCGGCATGGGGCCCGCGAGCGCGAGGGAACCGACCACGGCCGACGTGCCGTAGATGGGTATGAGGAACATGAAGGGGCTGCTCGGCGGTGCGAACGCCGCGGCCATTGCGAGAGCCGACACGCAGAAGATCACCGGCATCAGCGTGGACTGCGCGTCCTTGAAGGTCCTCGTCCTCACGCTGATTATCATCAGAACGACGTTGAGGAACAGCGCGAGCGGGAGCGTCAGGAGAATCGAGCCGAACACGACCCCCGCCGGGAGCACCGCGCCCTTCGTGACCGACGCCGGAAGCAGGTTCCCCGCAATCCAGAACCCCGCGAGGGTGAGCGCCACCGGAACGGACGTCATCGTGAACACGGCCGACAGCTTGCCCAGGAAGACCTCCGCGTCCGAAGCAGGCGTCGCGAGCAGCGCCTCGAGCGTCCCGCGCTCCTTCTCCCCGGCCGTCACGTCAATCGCGATGAACATCCCTCCCTGGGCCGCCACGATTGCGACCAGCAGCGGGAGCATCAGCGCGGCGAACAGGCCCGCGCGCTGCGCCGGGCTCGACAGGTCCCGCGCGTCCATCCTGACCGGCGCGAGCAGGGCCGGGTCCACCTTCCTGACGGCGAGCCTCTTCACCGCGACGGTCTGGCTGTACGCCAGCAGCGCGAGCTCGAGCCTCTTCACCGAGAACTTGCCCCCGAAGAGGCCCCCTGCGGTGTCGTTCGTCAGAAGGTCCAGCGATGCCGTCTTCTCGGCGGCGACCTTCTTCGAGAAGTCGGGCGGCAGCACCAGGCCCGCCGGCTTCTCGCCGGATGCAATCGACTCCTCCATGCCCCCTTCGCAGGGCACGAGCGTTATCCCCAGCCTGGCGCACACTTCCACGAAGGCCGGGTCCGCGTACTCGAGACCCTTCACCGGTACCTCAATCGGCTTCTCCGCCTTCGACTCCATGAAGGCGGTGAGCAGGGGATTGAGGACGGCGTACGCTATCCCAACGGCCAGCGGAACCGCCAGCGCGTGCACGAGCGTCTTCCTGTCGCGGACCGTGTCCCTCAGCTCCTTCATCCAGATGTTGGCCGCGCCGGAACCCATGCTCCACCCCGCTCAATGCCCGCTCTTCTCCAGCCCTTCCGGCCCGGCAAGGGCCGTGAAGGCGTCCTCGAGGCTGTCCTTCCCCGTCCGCGACTTCAGTTCCTCCGGCGTCCCCCACGCCGTAATCCTGCCGGAGGCGATAATCGCAATCCTGTCGCACAGCCTCTCCGCCTCGTCCATGTAGTGCGTGCTGAAGAGCACGCACTTCCCCTGCGATCGCAGGGACCTTATCGTCTCCCGCGTGTCGCGGACCGCGAGCACGTCCAGCCCGTTCGTGGGCTCGTCCATGATTACGTTCGGCGGGTCGTGGACCAGCGCGCGGCCGAGGATTACCTTCTGCCTCTGGCCCCGCGAGAACCCCTCGGCCCTGCGATCCGCGATGTCCGCCATCTTGAGCTCGCCGATTACGTACCGCACCCTCGCCTCGAGCGCCTCGCCCCGCAAGCCGTAGAACCGGCCGTAGTAGCGCAGCTGCTCCCTCGACGTGAGCCTCGGATACACCCCCGACATGTCCGACTGCACCCCGAGCCGCGCCCTCGCCGCCGCGGAGTCGCGGCTCGCGTCAATCCCGTCCACCAGCACGGTCCCGGACTGGGGCCGGATGAGGCCCGCGATGATTCTCAGCGTCGTGGTCTTCCCCGCCCCGTTCGGGCCGAGCAGGCCGGTAATCTCCCCGTCCGCGCAGCGGAACTCCGCCCCGTCCACCGCCTTGACCTCGCCGGACCTGCCGTAGTGCTTGCAGAGGTTCCTGACTTCTATCATGTCGGAGTTTCTACACTAATTTCCCCGGCGTGAAAAGAAAGGGAGCCGCGGAAAACCGCGGCTCCCCCCGGACCCGGCGGTCAATGGCAGCATCACTCCGCAATGGACGCGGAATGCCAGGTCGTGTAATTGTCTCTACAGCAGTCAGGCGCATTCCATCGGTGCAGAACTGGAGATACGATATTAGATATCTCCCTGCTGTCAATGATATTCCGGCGATTCCGCGCATTTTCGGCACGGAGTCCCCTCATTCCGGCGCACGAGGCTCCGGCGGGTCGTACCGCACGTCCTCAATCTGCAGGCCGCCGCCCCTGTCGAATCTCAGCATGACCGGCTGGTGCGGATCGAACGCGAGCGCGACTTCCCTGCTTTTTCCGAACGCGTTGATCGTGACCTGCGTCCGGGTAGCCGCGGACCGGCGGGACGCGCCGTACTGCATGGGGTACGTGAGGCCCCTGGACGCAGGGTTGGCGAAGAAAATCAGCAGGGAATCCCCGTCGCGCCTCGCGGCGAAGTCGGGAAGGTCCCCGCCCCCGACGAGCGGCGGGCCGGGCGCGGCGGCTTCCACGGATTCCTTCACGCAGGGCAGCGAGCGGAGCCTGTCGAGCATCTTCCGGTACGCTCTCCCGTCGCCTGTGCCCGGCCTTTTCGGCTTCCGGGGCATGCACACGGACAGGCCCTTGCCGGCCAGGCGCAGTATCGCGGCGAGAGCGCGCTCGTCGAGCCACTCGCAGTCCACGAGAAGGAAGCCGGCCTCGGCCGATCCGGCGACGAGCCGGCCGCCGTCGGTCTCGGCGGCTTCGAGGAACGGGGCGGAGACCCACATCGGAGCCCTGCCCGCGAGGGAAGGCGGCGTCTTCTGGGCCTGGAGCTCCCAGTAGTTCTCCGCGCTGGGCTTCCTGAGCTTCTCCGGCAGCCGCCCGCGCATGCGGTTGTCCTCGATGGGCAGGTATGCGGCCGATCCGAAGAAGGGCGATCCCCTGCGCATGGCGCGGCAGACTTTTGCCATGTAGGAGTTGAAGTCGGGCAGGTCCGCGGCGAAACCCGAGTCCGGCCCCACGTGCACGGTCGCGTAGAACCTGTTCGACCCCCCCTCGGGATTGAAGGGCATCCCGTGCCATACGACCATGTTCACGCCGTTCGCGAAGAGCGCGTCAGCGAGCAGCTTCATGTCCGCGACCTGCTCTTCGCCGATGCGGGGCGGCGTGCCCGGGTGCGGGACCCAGCCGTAGAGGCACGTGAACGTCTCGCTCGAGACCACGTTCCGGCCGGCCATGGCCGCGGCCGACGCGGCGAAGAGCGAGAAGTCCGGGTCGAACAGAATCGCCTCGCTCTCCGGCACGTCGCAGGCCGCGTACGCCTCGAGCAGGTCCGAGGGCGAGCCGTGGCACTGCACCCTCGAGAACCCGCCGAGCCTGCGGCACGCCTCGGCGTACGGCTTGTAGAATTCCCCAATCACGAAATCGGACAGCAGATTCCGGTAGTCGTACCTCTCGGCCGGGTGCGAGTCGAGGTCCTCCATGAAGGGCCTCGCGTCGTAGCCGAAGCGCTCCTCGAAGCGCTCGCCGAACCCGCCGGTCCACAGCCCGTCGACCGAGACCTCCCAGGAGTCGCAGAACAGGCCCGAAGGCCGGCCTTCCAGCGCGGCCCCGAGCCCGGCGCCCGTCCGGGCCGCGTAGTCCTCCAGCGCGGGCCGGCTCAGGTGGTCGAGGATGCGGCCGGGCGGCGAATGCGGCTGCTCCCACGACCTCCGAAGCCTCTGATCCGAGAGGCCCCGGAACGTCCTGGACGCGTGCCGTTCGGGCACGGCGGACCCGCCGAAGGGCCAGAGCGTGCCGAAAGTGAAGTCGCACCCCAGGCCCAGCCGCTCGGCCTCGCGCTTGGCGAACGCCGCGTCCGCGGACCAGCCCTCCGACAGCCACCTGTGGCCGGGCGGCGATCCCGGCAGAGGGTACACCCAGGCAATCTCCACCCCGCCGAACCCGTTCTTCGCCGCCCACTCGAGCTGGCGCGACACGTCGGGCCGGTTTATAGGGCCGGAAAACCACCACCAGCGCGTGAAAGGCCTGGCATCAGGATAGAACGGGGACGTCATGCAAGCCTCCGGAATGGGCGCGGCCGGCCCCGGACATGCCGGGTTTCGCCGGCTTGCGGCCGCAGAGACAGAACAGCCGGTCCGAAGCTTCGATGAAGACGGGGGGCGGGAACCCCGCGCGTTCGAGGTGCGACGCCGCGTCGGCCGGCTCCACCCGGTGGTCCTGGGGCGGCCCAGCTCCGGTCCAGCCCTTCTTCCAGTCCGCGGACAGGATTCCCCCGCCGGGTTTGAGGGCCCGCAGGGCGTCGCGGAACAGCTCCACGGGCCGGTCGAGCTCGTGGTGAACCGTTATCAGGAAGACGAAGTCGACCGATTCGTCGGCAAGGGGGATGCGGGCTTCTTCCATGACCCCCGGGACGAGCCTACCGGTCCTGCATCCGGCGCGGTTCGCCCGCATCCAGTCCGCCATTTCCGGGACGATGTCGAGCGCGTGGCAGCGCGCTTCAGGGAGCAGGCCGAGCATGGCTTCGGAGAAAATCCCCAGCCCCGCGCCGACGTCCGCCAGAACTGCCGGCCCGCGCAGGCCGAAATGCCGGACAACCCCGCGGAGGTCGATTATCCCCAGCCTCGCCGGGTCGGCGAGCTTCGCGAGGTCTTTCGGATTGAATTTATGGGACCCCACGCGCATTCTCCCGACGCGCGCCACTGCCCGCCGGGCGCCGCTACTCCCACACGAACCGCGCCACGGTCGCGACGAGCTCGAGCTTGGCCCACTGCTCGTCCTCGGAAAGCAGGTTGCCCGGCACGCTCGTGGCGAACCCGCACTGAGGGCTCAGGGCCAGCCGCTCCAGCGGCACGAACGAGGCCGCCTCGTCGATGCGCTTGACCAGCGCCTCCTTGGTCTCCAGCCTCCCGTGCTTGCTCGATACGAGCCCAAGCACGACCTGCTTGTCCTTCGGCATGAGGCCCAGCGGCTTGAAGCCCCCCGAGCGCGGAGTGTCGAACTCGAGCAGGAAGCGGTTCACGCGCGGCATGGAGAAGACCTGCTCCGCAACGGGCTCGTACCCGCCCGAAGCCAGCCAGGAACTGCTCCAGTTGCCCCGGCAGACGTGCAGGCTCGCCACCGGCTTGTCCGCCGGCAGGCCGGCCAGGACGCGGTTGTCCGCGGCCACCGCGTCCTCCAGCGGTATGTCCACCTCGATTCCAGCCGCGCGGGCGCGGTCGCGCAAGGCCGGGTCGATGTAGTACGCGAGGCCCGGGTTGTCGATTTGTATGCACGGCGCTCCGTCAGCCGCCAGAGCGTCCACCTCGGCGCGGACCAGGTCCGCCGCGGCCCACATGAGGTCGGCCATGCGCGGGTAGTGCTTGTCGCTCACCCCGGCCTTCCATGCGCTCTGGGCCACGACCAGCGGGCTGGGGAGCGTGATTTTGTAGGGCTTCCTGGCGTGCTCGCGCAGGAACCCCGCTTCGCGGGCCGCCATGCGGCGGGCGGCCGCGAGCTTGCCCGATGCCAGCATCGCGGTCTGCCCGGGATTGACCTTGCCCTCCGGCGTGAACCAGTCGGGGTTTGATTTCCTGCCGAGCGTGAACCCGTCCACCGAGTCGGTCACGGCGCCGAGGAAAGAGAACCGCCTGAACTCGCCGTCCGTGAGCAGGTCCAGGCCAATCTCCTCCTGCCTGTGGATCGCCGCGAGTATCGCCAGGTCTTCGGTGTTCCTGAGCTCTACGGGGTCGCCCTTGCCGAGCATCAGGGCCGTGCGCGACGCGACCAGGTCGTGCGGCCGGAGGAGGCTTCCCACGGTCTCGGACCGCCATGCGGCGTTGCCCATGTAGATTCTCCTTCAAAGGCGCCGCGGGGCGCGCCGGTCACTTCCTGCCCTTGCCTTCGTCCCCTGCGGACGGGACTTCGCCGGCCCCGCCCGGATCGAGGCCGGACGCGCAGCGGAATCCGCAGTAGCCCCAAAGGCACCCCTTGAGCGCGGGGCAGCGGGAGAACGTCCTGCAGTTGAGCGGGTGCGTGGACCACGTGCCGCCCCTGAGGACGTTCATCTCGCCCCTGGCCGGCCCCTTGGGGTTGCGTTCGGGCATTTCCTCGAAGTACTCGGGGTTCCAGAAGCCCTCGACCCATTCCCAGATGTTCCCGCACATCTCGATTACCCCGAAGGGGCTCGCGGATTGCGGGTACGACCCGACCGGCGTCGTATGGCCGATCCTGGAGTACTCGGTGTTGCATCTCGAGGCGTCGAACTCGTTGCCCCAGGGGTAGATTCTCCCGTCGACGCCCCTGGCCGCCTTCTCCCACTCGGCCTCCGTCGGCAGGCGCTTGCCGGCCCACGCCGCGAAGGCCCGCGCGTCCTCTATCGACACGTTCACGACCGGGTGGTCGCCTTCCCCCTCCGGGAACCGGCCGGATTCCCAGTGCGGCGGCGGCGCGTGCCCCGTCGCGTCGCAGAAGTCCTTGTACGACCTGTTGGTCGCCGGCAGCCTGTCGATGAGGAACGCGTCGAGGAAGATTCTCCTCTGCGGGAATTCGAACAGGTAGTCGTCGGATCCCATGAGGAAGTGCCCCGCCGGAATCAGCACCATGTCCCGCGTCGGCCGCGGGATTTCCGACGGCTTGCGGATCGGCCTGGCGCAGCGTATCCCGGCGTATCCCCACCTCGACCCGGGCAGGGACCTGCACTTGTAAGCTGCGCGGCACGAGTCCGAGTCCGTGGTCCAGGACCCGCCCTTGGAGATGTGCATCGTCCCGCAAGGCGGCCCCTGCGGGTTCTTCTGCCCGTCCTTGGCGTACCCGCCCGCCGTGAACCAGTCGGACACCCACTCCCAGACGTTGCCGGTCATGTTGTAGCACGCGAACGGGCTCATCCCTTCGGGGAAGGCGTCTACCGGCGAGGTGTCGCAGATGCCCGAGTCCGCGCTGTTGGTGATTTTCGGGTCGAATTCGTTCCCGTACGCGAACTTCCTGCTCTCCGGCCCCCTGCAAGCGTACTCCCACTCCGCCTCGGTCGGCAGACGCTTGCCCGCCCAGGCGGCGTACGCGCACGCGTCGTCCCACGTGACGTTGGTCACGGGATGGAGATCCCTGCCCGCAGGGGGCGATTCCCCGGCCCAGTGCGGCGGCGGCGGGTGGCCCGCGGACTTGACGAACTTCGCGTACTGGAGGTTCGACACCTCGTAGATGTCCATGTAGAAGGAGTCCACGAAGACCTTGTGCGCCGGCCGCTCGAACGGCTTGCCCTGGTCGTCGCCCATGACGAACCAGCCTTCGCTGACCAGGGTCATGGATCCGAGGTCCTCCGGGATGCCGGGGCCCGGCTCGCCCGCTTCCGGGGCCGGTTCCGCCGGGCTTGCGGCGGGCCCGGGCGCCTGGACAGGCGCCGACGCCCTCCTGCATCCTCCTGCGGCGCAGAACGCCCCCAGCGCGCACAGAAGGGCGATTTCAGCAGGTCTCTCGAGCATGGCCCACCTCCGGATGGCAGTTATATTCCCCGGCCGGGACCCAGTCAATCGCGCGCCGGCCCGCGGGGCGCCGGAATTCCCTTGAAAAGCCCCGGCCGCCGTACTAGCCTGTACCTTGCAAAGACAGAGGAGGTGTTCGACCCCTCTGTCTTTTTTTATTGCGGATCAGGATCGTGGAGAAGGGCCTGATTCTCCTCATAGAGGGCGACCTGGACCTGGCCGATCTGGCCCAGTACATCCTCGAACGCAGGGGCTACGAGGTGCACCATGCCCGCGACGGCCTCACCGGCCTCAAGATGTTCAGGTCCCTGAATCCCGACCTCGTCGTCCTCGACATCTTCCTCGACGGCATCGACGGCATCTCCGTGTGCAGGGAAATCAGGAGCTCGTACTCCGAGGACGTCCTGCCCATCCTGATCCTGTCTTCCGCCGGGGACGAGGAGCACATCCTCGAGGGCTTCGACGCGGGCGCCAACGACTACCTCGTCAAGCCCTACAAGGCCGTGGAACTCATCGCCAAGACCAAGGTGATGATCGGCAAGAGGAGGAAAATCAGCCGCCGGCGCAAGACCAAGAAGATGATCTACCAGGTCATGGGCGGCGAGAAGGTCGACCTGGTATCGGGCGAGTACGCCATCGGCGACTACACCGTGGACGCCTGCCTGGGCCGCGGCAGCATGGGCGCCGTGTTCAAGGCCCGAAAGACCGACGACGGCACGACAATCGCCATCAAGGTCCTCGACCCGGACCTGCACTCGGACAAGAGGGGAATCCAGAGGTTCCTGAGGGAGGCCAACGCGCTCAGGGAGCTCGACCACCCGTTCATCGTGAAAATCTTCGACGTCGCCAACGTCGACGGGTTCCACTACTACGCCATGGAATACGTAAACGGCCGCTCGCTGCTCGACGTGATAGAGAAGGACTACGCCTCGATCACCGGCGAGATGGTCGCCGGGATTATCTTCAAGGTCTCCCTGTCGCTCGAGGCCATGTGGAACGCGGGGCTCATACACAGGGACATAAAGCCCAACAACATACTCCTCACCGCCGACGGCAACCCCAAGCTCGTGGACTTCGGACTCGCCAAGGGCGTGAACGACGTCGGCCTGACCCGCACCGGCATCATCTACGGCACCCCGAACTACATGTCGCCCGAGCAGATTCAGGGGCTGCCGCTCGACTTCCGCACGGACATCTACTCGCTCGGCGCCACGGCCTACCACATGCTCTGCGGCGCCCCGCCCTTCGACTGCATGACCACCAGGAGAATCCTCTACAGGCACATCTTCGAGGCGGTCAAGCCGCCTTCCGCAGCCAATCCCTCGATATCGGACACGGTAAACGACACGGTCCTCAAGATGCTCGAGAAGGACCCGGAAAAACGCTACGAGAGCTACAACGAGCTCCGCCGCGCCCTCGCCCCGCTACTCGAAAAGTCCGTGGCCAAGTGACGAACCTCCGGTTCGATATTTGACTCTGTTCCGGGCTCATTCTCTGTGTCCTGATTCTCCTGATGGCGCAGTTTGCGCCAATCTGATTCTCCTGATTCCAGGCTCATGCATGCGTATGAAAAATATTGGTGCCCATCGGAGT
>JBFZBV010000475.1:0-7616 GCA_041308285.1 Planctomycetota bacterium
TTCCCGCGCTCCCCGAACGCCCGGACCAGGGCCCGGTAGTACCAGAGGGTCCCCTCCCTGCCGCCCTTGAACTTGTCCCAGACGGCCTCGCCGCGCTCCCTGTATTCCCTGAGGATGGACCTCGCGTTGTGCACCTTGTCCGCGAGCGAGACCAGGAGCGCGTCGTCGGCGGCGGAGGCCAGGTGGCGGACGTAGCGCTCCTTCCTCTCCCGCCAGGGCGGCTTCGGGGTCTCCAGGGTGTCGGTGCACGACTCGACGACCGACCTGACCGCCGGGCCGAACCGGAGCCCGATTTCGCCGAGCACCGCGAGCCCGCCCTGGTCCTCGGCCGCGTCGTGCAGCAGCGCGGCGATTGCGGCGTCCTCCCCGCCGCCGTTCTCGAGCACGAGGGACGAGACCGCCATGAGGTGCGCGATGTACGGCACGTCGGTCCCCTTGCGCGCCTGGCCCGCATGGAGCCCCGCGGCGAAGGAGAAGGCCTCCGCTATCCTGCCGGACAGCGGCCTCGGCTGGGAATCCGATTCCATCCTCCCCCTATTTCCTCTTGGCCTGGCCCGCCTGCATGCCCTGCTGCTTGTTCCTGATGAGCTCGTTGAGCATGCTGGCCCCCTTGCCCTGCAGGGCCCTGTTGGCTTCCTGGAGTTCGTCCTCTAGAAGCGCCTGGCTCTCCTCGATGCCGCCGAGCGCGAGCTGCTGCGCGGCCTGGGCTTCCTCCTGCCTCTGCTGGAACGGCCTTCCGCGCGACATGCGGATTCTGACCGCCTCGGGCGGCTGGTGAATCTGCTTCCCGCGGAAGAACACGTATGACGTGCCCTTCTTCACGATGACCGTGGCTTCGCCCACGAGCCCGCCCGCCTCGAAGACCCCCCTCAGGTCGGTGTCGCCCGAGATGAACTCGCCCGAGTCGGCCCCCACGACCTTCACGTGCGCGAACTCCTCGAAGCCGCCGGTCTTATCGTTCTTCACCGTGACGCGTATCCTCCCCGAACTCGTGTCCTCCTGGATTTCCACGGCCATGTCGGAGAGCACGACCAGGCCGGACGCCTCGATGCCGCCGGCCTTGGCGACGACGAGATAGGCCCCTTCCGCCGTCACGGGCAGCGCGACGTTGGTGTTCTGGTCCGCGTACTGCGGCCCGGATCCGAGCTGCTTCTCGGCGGTGTGGAAGGGCTTGATTCCGGCGAGGTTGACCGCGGCGATGTCGTCGAGGTTCTTGCGCGTCAGATAGAGCTTCATGAGGTCCACCGGATAGACCAGCAGGCTCAGGGCGCCGACGTTGCGGTGCGTGACCGGGACCTCCACGGCCTGCCCGGTCCTGTACATCGTGACCTCCGGCATGAACAGGCGCTTCCAGCGGAACTGCTCCAGGGCCGCCGCCGCGTCGGCGAACCTGTCCTTCACCTGCTCGTAGTACTCCGCGGCCTTGGCGAACTCGCCCTTGGAGTGGTGAATCTGGCCCATTATGTAGAGCGCGAGGAACTTCTTGGGGCTCTCGCCGCGGGACCCGTCCTGCATGAGGAAGGTCCCGGATGCCACCTCCCCGGCGTGCTCGAGCGCCTTCTGGTGGTCGTGGGCGTGGAAGTGGCCGAGGGCCGCGAGGTAGTGGAACTCGTCGAGCAGCGCAGACTGGGCGTGCAGGACGACGAGCCGCTCGGCGAGGGCCGCGGCGAGCTTGGCGCCCTTCAGATCGAGGTACGCGACGGCGAGGCTGAACCCCGCCTCGTCGGAGAGCTTGTGGCCCGGATGGTCGGCCAGGAATTTGCTCAGCATGAGCGCCGCCTTGCCGATGAGCGCCGTCCGGCCCATCCCTTCCGCCTGGACCCCGCGGGCCGCGGCGGCGTAGACGGACTGGCTCAGCGAGAACCGGGCGGCCACCGTCACCGGCAGGTCCGGGTACTCGTCTAGCAGGTTCTCCATGAACGACACGGAATCAAGGAACCTGCCCTGGTCCTCGAGATCGCCCGCTATGTTGGCCTCCTTGAGGAACGACGCCTCGAGGATGCCTTCGAACACCTGCTGGGCCAGCTCGGCTTCGCCGAGCTCCTTGTAGGCGGTGGCGATGACGAGGGTCTTCTCGAGCGGAATCTCGACGCCCGCGAACCTCTCCTTGAGGATTTCGAACCATTTCACGATTTCCGCGGTCTTCTTGAGCTCGATTGCGCAGAAGAGGAGCATCCGCACGACCTCGCCGATTTCGCCCTGCCTGAGCTTGAACCCGTCGTACAGCGCGGAGAGGTGCTTCGCGGCCTGCTCGAATTCGCCCGCGTCGAAACGGTCCTTGCCCATCGCGAGCAGCAGGTTCGGCGTGGGCTTGAACGGGTCCGGCGACTCCAGACCCTGCTTTATGACCTTGAGGGACCCGTGATCACCGGTCGACAGCCTCGCGGGCTCCACGGCGGACCAGACCCTGGGGGCCGGGACCCGGTAATCGCCCGGCAGGTAGCCCCAGTACCTGTACCTGATTGTCCCGTAGGGCACGCCTTCGCGGAGGAAGAAGACAATCCTGCCGGGCCTGAGCTCGAAATGGGTGAAGTCGCCCCCAAGGCTGTCCTCGAGAATCACGGCTCCGCCCGGAAGCGAGTCCTCCAGCACCAGGTACCCCTCGCCGTCCCTCGCCGAGTAGCTGATTGTCACGGAGCCGAAACGGCCCTCCGGCAGCGTAGCCAGCGCGTTAATCCACCTGTCCTTCGCCTCGATGTCGACGCAGTCGAACCCCGGCAGGACCTCGAATCCCTTGACGAGCGGGGGCTGCGGCTCGACGGTTTTCTCAATCCTGACGTGGCGGTTCTTCTGCGAGTCGTCCGGCTCCCTGGTGAGGCCGACGAACTCGATTCTGTAGTCGTAGCGGCCCGCGCCTTCCATCTTGAAAGAAACAGCGTTCGATCCCGGCTTGAAATCGTCCGGACTGAGCTCCACGGACTTCTGCCCCGCGGAGGAGTCCAGGTCGAAGGCCGCGGCCTCCTTGCCGTTGACGGTCACGACGAGCCTGAACCTGTCCTCCGCGACCTTGACGGCCGTGAGGAACGCGGACAGGGCCTCGGCCGCTGCGGCCGTGGCCTTGCCCGTCGGCCAGGCGGAGCCCGTTTTCATGGACAGCAGCCTGTCCACCCCGTCCTGAATCTTCGGCGATTCGGGCATTGCGGAGCACAGCGCGAGCACCATGAGCGCCGTCTCCTCGGCCCTGTCGGAATCCGCCCACCTGTTCTGCCAGCCGGACGGCTTGGTCTCGGCATCCGGCTCGGCCGGCTCCCTGCCGATTCTCTCGGCCACGAGCGCCGCGGCCTGCGAGGCCATCTCGGGCCTCTCAATCCTGACGAGGGTCAGGACCAGGGTCGCCAGGGCCCAGTCGGAGAGGCCTTCCCTGATTCGGAACAGCCTGTTGACGTGCGCGAACTGGGCGTCGCCCATGTGCGCCATGGCGCGCAGCACCGCGGACTTGACCGTGTTGTCCTCCTGCGCCTGGAAAGCCCTGGCGAGGTATTGCCTGCCCTTTTCGAGCATACCGGTATCGAAGACGAACCCCTCGTCCCTCGCCATGGCCAGGAACCTGACGGCCTGGGCCGTGGCGAACACGCCCGACGGGCACTTGCGCGCCCAGCCGAACCCGCCGTCCCTTCCCTGGGTGGCGGCGAGCTCGTCGATTACGGCCGATATTCTCGCCTCGAGCACCGTCCACTCGCCTTCGCCGCTCCGGCCCGTGGCCTTGAGGAAGCGCCTCTTGGCGAGGTCGAGCAGCCCGCGGTCGGCGGGGGAGAAAATCACCGCCGGCCTGCAGCACCACTCGCGGAACCGGGGCTGGCGCCCGATTTCGAGCAGCGAGCGCGTCAGGGATGCGCCTATGCTTATCGTCAGCGCCCTGGAGGCGAAGTCCTTGTCGGGCAGAGCCAGGTTCATCCTGCGATCGCCCGTGGCCGTGCCGCCCCAGCCGGCCCGGATTTCGGTCCCCCTCGGGTAAATCACGAGCTTCTCGCTTACGGCGTCGGACTTCTCGCCGCAGACGCCGTCGAGGGCGAGCACGATTTCGCCCGCGGCCTGCGCCTTGAACTCGAACTCCGCCTGCGCCTCCCCGCCCGCGGGGACCGTGAGGGTGCGCGAACCCAGCTGCTCGGCCGGCTTGCCTGCGGCCATCTTCAGCGTGAGCGCGATTTTGCGCTCCGCCCCCGAGAGGTTCCTGACGCCGCCGCGCACCATCGCCCTGTCCCCCTCAATCATCGAGGACGGCGCCTTGATTTCCACCACCAGGTCCTTCCTCGTCACGAGCTGGCCCCCGCCGAGCCCGACCAGGAGCGACCCCGTGGATCCAACGGCCACGAGCTCCCAGGTCGTCACGTTCGCCGGAAGATCTATTTCGACGACGGCCCTGCCGTCGTCGCCGGTCACGACGCACGGGTTCCAGTAGCCGGTCTCCAGCTTCCCGGACTTGAGGGCGTCGACAATGCCCTCGAGGATGCCGGAGTCCGACCCCCTGCTCCTTCCGCCGCCGTAGGCCCGGAGGTTCCTGCGGCCTCCCGCGCCCCCTCCGATGCCGGGCTCTCCTTCTGCGAAACGGTCCTCGGCGTCGGCGTCCTTTTGAATTGCGTCCTCGATGGGTGCGTCGCCGGATTCCTTGTCCTTGGAGTCCGCCTTTGAGTGGGGCTCGCCAACCATGGGCCTTCCGCCCGGCTTCCTGCTCATCCTCTTCTCGAGCCTCCGGCCCATCTCCTCCATTTCCCGGGCGTCGCCCTCCGCCAGCTCGGCCTCCACCGCCCTCTGGGCCTCGGCCCTGAGCACGGCGAGGACCTCCCTGGTCACCGCCGCGAAGGCGAACGTGTTGGTCGAAATCGTCGCGCATCCCTTTTCGCGGCGGGTGAAGAACGTCTCGGAGGGATCCGGCAGCTGCCTCGGGAACAGCGAGAGGTAGGCCCTGTCGATCATCGCGAGTGCGACCTCGGCGCTTATCGGCTTGCCGGTCGGATCGAGGGTCACGATTTCCACGCGAGCTTTCGATCCCGGGGCGCACCCCTCCTCGAGGGGCCGCACGGCCACCGAGAGCCTGCGGGTCACGCGGAACTCCCTCGCGGCCTCGTGGAGCTTCGCCCCGTCCAGCACGGAGGCGGACAGGATGAAGTTCGGCGAAAGGTCCGCGGCCATGTCGATGGTCACCGGATTGGTTCCGGCGGCAATCTTCATGACGGAATGCCTGAAAATCCGCTCGCCCTCGAAGGTTATGAGGGCCAGAGCGGGGCCCACCCTGTTGACGAGGTCCACGAAGGGGCGCTCGCCGACCATGTACTCCTCGCGGTCGCTGAGGATGCGGAGCTTAATCTCGTCGTCCTCGCCCGAGACGAAGATCTCGCGCTCTGCGGTCACGTCGTTCCCGAACCTGTCGGCGCCCCTGGCGCGAATCCTGTGCCTTCCGCCTTTCTTGAAGGACATCGCGGCGGACCCGCGGCCTTCCTTGGCGTCGGTCGTGACCTTGAAGGCGCCGGCCGGCACCTCGGAAAGGCTTCCGCGCAGGTCCTCGACGCGGAACGCCGCGATTTCCATCGGTATCGAGACCGGCTTCCCGGCCATGTCGAGGGTCCTGACCTCCGCGTTGAAGCGCTCGCCCGAGAGGTAGACGTCCCTCACGGTGGATACTTCCGCGCGGAAGGAGGTCGTGGCGATGTGCACGTTGGCCGCGCCGCGCGCCCCCTCGGACGGGACCTGAGCCCACAGCTGCACGGTCTGCGTCTCCCCGAACTCCCGCGTGTCGAAGTCGAAGGCGATTTCCCCCTTGTCGCCGGTCACGCCCTGGGCCCTGTGCAGCGCGCCGAGCCCGTACTCGACCGTCTTGCCGGCCGCAGGCTCGCCGTAGAACGTCCGGACCCGGACGGTCCCGCGGACCTTCTCGCCCCTGTAGCACACCGGGTTCTGGACCTCCACCTGCACGTCGAGATTGGGCAGCTTGTACTCGACGACCCTGAAGGAGGACGCGAACGACGGCATGGACTTCGCCGTTATCGACACCTTGTATTCGCCGAGCTGCGCGGCGGAGGGAAGCTCGAAGGACCAGTCGAGAGTCCCGAACTTCGTCAGGGCCGCCTCGGCCATCTTCACGAGCGCCCCCCTGGAGTCGCTCACGACAATCCCGTACTTCCTGCCGGCCTCGAACGTGTAGGCTCCCTTGTCGACCTCCCTCAGGATGGCCTTGAGGCGGACGGTTTCGCCCGGCCTGTAGGCGGGCCTGTCGGTGAACACGTACGCGCTCCTGGCCAGGCCGCGCGCGACCGGCAGGGACGCCACGTCGAGCGTGTTTGACGCCCATGACCCGTTCCAGGCGCCGAGGACCCTGACCGACCCTCCCAGCGTCTCGGCTTTCCGGTCGAGGAGGAACGTCCCGTCCGGTCCCGTGGCCGCCTCGAGGACGATTTTGTCCCCGTCGGACACCATAATCTTCACGTCCGGCTGGGCCGTGCCGGTCCTTATGTTCTGTGCGAACACGAGGAGGTTCTGCCGCGACGCCTTGAGAATCATGGCTATGTCGGTGCGGAGCAGGACGGTCGTGGCCTCCAAATCGCCGCCCGTCACGTTGACCGCCCAGACCCCGGCCCCTTCCACGGGGATTTCGAGGTCGCGCTCAATCTCGCGGTAGGCCTCGTACTTGTCCACCTTGACCTTCCAGGTCTTGCCGGGCTCTATGAGCGGCACGTCGAGGCTCTGAACGCCCTCGGCGGTCTGCATCTTGCGGAAATAGGCCTCCAGATCCACGAACCAGATTCTGAACTCCAGTTCCTCGATGTTCCTCACCGCCACCTTGAGGGCGGGTTTCTCGTCGGTCCTGAACGCCTTCTCCGTGCGCACGCGGAGCTCCTTCTTCTCGAGGGCCGCCAGCCTGGCCCTGGCCTCGCCGGCGAACGGGCCGAAATCCAGCTTGCGGTAGGCTTTGAGCGCGTCGATGTACCTCCCGAGGTCCTGCTCCAGCGTCTTTCCCATGAGGAACAGGCCTTCGGAGGCCTCGTCGGTCCTCGGGTATTTCGAGACGAGCTTCTCCCACTGGGCAATCGCCGCCTCGAAGTTCTTCCGCTCGTGGTCGGCTTTCCCGAACATCAGCATGATGCCGGCGCAGCGCCCGTCCAGCGGGTGCGCCGCCAGGAACTCGGTCCAGACCTTCTTCGCCTCGTCGAAGGCCTTTTCAGAGTAGAGATCCGATCCCTGGGCGTACTCGGTGTCGATAATCTGGCGCTGCACGGCGGTCCAGTACTCGTGTGCCGGGTGGTCGGCGAGGAAACGGCGCCACACCGCGACGGCCTTCGCGTAATCCTTGGTGAGGTAGTGGCAGAGGCCGAGCAGCTGCTTCGCGGCCGGGACTTCCTCGATGCCGGGCTTCGCAATCGGCGATGCGAGGAAGGCCTCCATCCGCTTGCGGGCCTCGTCGTACCTTCCGAAGTTGAAATAGGACGCGCCGGCCATGAAGGCGGCCTTGGGTGCGGCCTCGTTCCCCGGATAGCGCGCCACGAGGTCGGTCAGGGCCTTGACTCCGAGCTCGAGGTCGTTCGCCGACCCGGGATTTGGCAGCCCGAACGACTTGGCCACGCCCATCGCGGCCTTGACCCAGGTCTCCTCGGAGGGCGTGCCCGCGAGGATGTCCCTGAAGG
>JBFZBV010000476.1:0-4551 GCA_041308285.1 Planctomycetota bacterium
CTCGCATGCGTCATGATGCTCGCCAAGGACTCCGGGGTGTTCAAGGGCGGGGTCAAGCCGAACCTCATCTACGGGCTCGGCGTGGGCAGATTCCTCCAGGCAATCGGCATTCCGACCGCGTTCGGGATATCGTTCGGGCTCCTGGCATTCACGACGTTCGTGTACGACACGCTCGACGTGGCGACACGGCTCGGCAGGTACATCCTGCAGGAGCTTCTCGGCATGCGGGGCGTCGCGGGCAAGATCTTCGCGACCGCGGCGACGGCGGGGCTTCCTGCCGTGTTCGTCATGCAGAAGATGCACGACGCACAGGGGAACCCCATCCCGGCCTGGAAGGTCTTCTGGAACCTGTTCGGCGCCTCGAACCAGCTGCTCGCGGCGCTCACGCTCATGGGCATCACGGTCTGGCTGTGGCGCAAGTACCGCACGCGCTGGTCCTTCGCGGTTACCGGCCTCCCGGCCGCCTTCATGTACGTCATGAGCGTCTGGTCGCTCATCGACTTCCTCCGCACCGGGTCCTGGGGCAATCCGGTGACCTGGGTCGCAGCGATACTCGTGGTGCTCGCGGCCCTTCTCCTGGCGGACGCGATCCGGGTCCTGGCGTTCGGAGGCGGGACTCCCGGGCCGGCGGCGGCGGCGGGCGCGGGGGGGACAGCTGAGCCCTGAGGCCCTGCGCCGACGGCGAAGCATGGGCACGGCTCATCGAAGCCGGGCATGAATCGGTGGTTCGCGGGGGGACCCGCTTTGGAAATCGGTTCCCCCCGCACCCCTCTCCTGAAACTTTTCAATCTTTTCTGAGAGAGATGGATATCGCACGCAAAGCGAGACGTCGGATTCAGATGTAGCCACGGCACTCCGTGCCGTGATCCTAGCGACAGAGCGCCCCAACCCGCCTTCGCCTGCCGGACATTGCGAGGGCTTCAGCGGGCATCGCTCCGGGGGCGGCTACATCCGCAAGCCGATTGGGAGGGCGAACCTCTCGAAGAGCCTGCGTAGCCCACGCTCCGACCAACAGGCGAAGCAAGCCAGGTGAGCCATTCTAATCGACCCGGGAGTGGCTCAGCAGAGCTTCGCCCTCCCAGACGAACTGTAAGAATCGTGGCTGGACCCTCGCCCTCCCGAACGGACGGGGAGAATCGCGGCCGGGGCCCCTCGGCTGATCAGGGACCGGGGCGGGCTTCGCTCCGGGGGCGGCTACATCCGCCGCAGGGAACTGGATTAAGGAAACAAGAGCCTGAGGGGATTTGTTTCCTTAGAAGGAGCGCAGCGACGAAGCATTCTCATTCCCGACGAGATTGCTTCGCAATCCCCCGGCCTGGAGGCTCTGCTCCTCGCCAGGTAATCTTCGATTCCCCGTCCGAGGCCCCCCCTTCACCCGCTAGCATATTGAGCTATAATCACCCGCTTGCCGCTCGTTGAGGCATCTTTGGAGGCGAGGACATGAGCTCTGCCATTGAATTGATTCACCGCGTCCCGATACCGACCTCCCACCCCGGGTCAATCGCCTTCGGAGGCGACGGCATCTGGATAGCTGACGTCGAGAGCCGCGAAATCCGGCTGGTCGATCCCCGGACCGGCGCGACGATGCGCAGAATCGAATCCGTGGTGCGCAGGCCGCAGACAATCACGTGGGACGGGACGCACCTCTGGGAATACGACGAGGTCACCTGCCAGCTGATAAAGCGCAGCGTGGACAACGGGGAGACGTTCCTCTACGGCAAGGCCGAGGGCGTGAACACGCCCTACCTCGGCATGACGTGCCGCGACAGGGTCCTGTGGATTATCGCCCCGGACCAGCCCGAGTTCACGGTGAACAACAACATCATCACCGTGGTCCAGTTCCCCAGGCGCATACAGGCGGAGAGCTTCGAGGCGCCGACGTATTCCTGCCGGGGGCTGTGCCACGACGGCCGCTGCCTGTGGACCATTGACGTCGAGAACCGGGAGCTGTTCGCCCTGGACCCTTACAACGGGATAATCTTCACCTCCTACGAACTGCCGGGGTGCATCCAGCCTTCGAGCATGGCAATCACCGAGGACCGCTTCCACACCATGGACCTCAAGACCAACATGCTGCTCACATTCAGGCTGGACCGGAGCGTGCGCTTCACCACCAGCGGCGGGAGGCGCTCGGAAATCGACATCCGGTACCCCATACGCAACATCGGGCCCGGCACCGTGAAGCGCACGAGGTTCTACCAGTTCCTGCCCAGGAACTACATGCACCAGCGCATGGTCGGGGAGGCGGTGCTCGCGCCGCCGCCCGAGGCGAGGGAAGTGTGCCAGTGGGACGAGGGGGAGGGAGAGGTTGCCCGTTTCGCCCTCAACGGCCTCGCGCCCGGGGAGGAGAGGGAGGTCTCCATCCGCTTCACCATGGACACGGTGAACCTCAAGTTCCACCTGTTCCCCGAGAGGACCGGCTCGCTAGACGACATCCCTTCCGAAATCAGGAGGAAGTACCTCTTCGATGAGATGGCGCGGTCGGGCGATCCGGGCCTGGCCGACGTCGTGCGCAGGGCCCAGATTCTGTTCCAGACCGGGGAGAGGGAGATAAAGGCCCAGGTCGAGGAGATAGTCGCGGGCGAGAGGAACGCCTTCTGGATTGCGCGCAAAATCTTCAACTGGGTCATCAACAAGATTAAGTACTCGCTCCCCTACACGAGCATCACGAGCAGGAAGATACTCGAGCAGGGCAAGGGCAGCTGCGGGAACCACGCGACGATATACATCGCCCTGTGCCAGACCGCCGGGCTTCCCGCCCGGGGGCTCATGGGCTTCGGAGTGTGGAAGGAGGACGACAGGCTCGGCTACCTCGACCACGAGCTGGCCGAGGTCTACCTCCCCGGGTACGGCTGGGTTCCGGCGGACACGAGCAGGTTCATGTCGCTGCCCATCTACGGCACGCACCCTCTCACCAAGTTCCGCTCCTTCGGCACGCTCTCCGAGCGCTTCTTCGCCAACGGCTTCCCCAGGGACCTGAGATCGCCCTGGGCCAGGGGCCGCTACAGCGAGGAGCGCATGGCGGAGATAGACGGCGTGGCCAATCTGCAGGAGCTGTTCTTCATGAGATGGAACTCGAAGCAGGCGGAGACCTGGCTCTCATACCCGGACTTCGGGCACAGCGCGGGGTACTGAACGGCTGGGAGTCAATCCCGCTGCGGCGGCAGAGGCCCCGCGGGCGCCCGGGACCGGTCCCGGAGGGCGCCGCCCGGCCCCTCATCCGCGGGTCCGTCCAGCGCCCTGCGCACCGCCGACAGGAGCGCGTTCACGGGGAACGGCTTCTCCAGACCTGCTTTCGGGAGAACGCGAGGAGACGGCCCGTAAGATCCATCGCCTTCCTCCCGCTCTCGAGGATTTCGACTATGCTCGGCCTGAGGTCGGCCTCTTCCGGCGGCAGCTGCATGAGGAGGAGTTCGCTGAACCCGTTGATTACGGTGAGGATGTTGTTGAAGTCGTGCGCGATGCCTCCCGCGAGGCGGCCCATGGCCTCGAGCTTCTGGGAGAACCTGAGCTGCTCTTCGGTCTCCCTGAGCTTATCTTGCGCCGCCTTCAGCTCCGTGATGTCGACGTCCATGCAGTAGAACTCGGCATCCCCCGAGGCAAAACGCACGGCGAACGTCGTCGAATACACCCATTTCAGGTTCCCGCCGCGGGTCCTGATTCGCCACTCGCGCGGCGAGACGGGCTTCCCCGAATCCTCGATTAACGCGAGGAACGACTCGAATCCCGCGGCATCCTCGGGGTCCTGAATCACGTCCTGTATGCGCATCCCCAGCGCCTCCGCCGCCGGGTAGCCGTAGAGCTCCTCCGACGCCCTGTTCCACATCCTGACGACCCCGCGCCTGTCGAAGCCCTGCATGGCGACCATCGGCGTGTTCGAGACTATGGCCTCGAACCTGGCGAGCGACTCCCGCACGGCCGCCTCGGCCTGCTTCCTCCGGGTGATGTCCGTCGCAATGTGAATCACCCGCGAAATACCGCCCTCGGGGTCCAGGACCGGGGTGCATGACACGAGGAACACCTTCCCCAGGGCCTCCATTTCCATCTCGACGGTGTCGAGGCTCCCCGATTCCATCAGCGCGAGGAAGGGGCATCCGGCCGGCGGGTTTTCCGCAGCCCCGGAATGGAAAATCTTGAAGCACTTCAATCCGATCAGCCGGGACTCGGGCATGCCCGACAGGTTCTCCGTGGCCCTGTTGACGGAGATTATCCTGCTTTCGCGGTCGAGTATCATCGCCGGATGGCCTATGGCCTGAAAGATTGTCTTCCATTCCTCATGCTGTCCGGGCTTCCCTGCAGGTCTTCGGTCCATTTTCCCCCCGTGCGGAGAGGCGGAAGCGCGGCCCGCGCGGATTGCCTTCGGGACGCGGCGGTTCCGGCACGAATCGGTCCGGCAAGCGGGATATGCGAGGTGCGACACGACCGGAGGCAGATTCTATCAGATTCCGCAAGTGCAGGGCAAGCCGCTCGCGCAGGCGCAAGCGATGAAGAGTCGCGCGCGGAATCGTCCGTGGCTGTCGTCGGGAGCGGGATTTTAGGGGCTCGTGGATG
>JBFZBV010000477.1:0-7413 GCA_041308285.1 Planctomycetota bacterium
TGAAGGAGGATTTCATGGCTAAGAAGAAAGCAGCGAAGAAAGGGGCCAAAAAGGGCGCCAAGAAGGCAGCCAAGAAAGCCGCGAAGAAGAAATGCTGCTGCAGGTAGGGTCTCTTTCCAGGGCTTTGGAACCCCGCTCTCCCGACTGCCGGGAAAGCGGGGTTCTTTTTTCCCGCCCCCGCGCGTGGGTCTGCTCCGCCGCCCTCTTCGCCCTTGCGCTCTCCGCCGCAGGCTGCCCCGCCCGCCCGACCCGCGAATCGGGGCCGGCCGGGACTGAGCCCCCGCCGAAGGGGAAACCCGAGGACGCAGCCAGATCCTACGTGTCCGCGATGGACAGGGAGGACATCCAGGGTGTGCTCGATGCCGTCCACCCGGATTCCGAAATCGCCGAATCAATCGAGGAGAAAGCCCGCTTCTTCGCTTCCTACGACGTCAGGTACGAAATCGAATCGGTCGAGGTCAGGGAGGAGACGGATGCCTACGCCGTTGTCGATCTCGTCCAGACTTCGAAGAGGGTTCCAGGCAGGGGCCTGCCGTTCATCGACAACCGGGCGAAGGTGGAATGCCGGCTCAGGAAGCACCGGGGAGCCTGGAAAGTCCTGACCTTCACGTTCGGCGAGACCGCGTACTTCAGATAGGCGCCGCGGGCATGCAATACCGCCCGCGATCCCGCCCGCGCTCGAACCTGACGAGGCTCCGCACCGGCCCGCCGTCCCTCACCGACACGACCGCGTCGTGGAAACGGGTTTCCCTCGGTCCGCCGGGGAACAGCTTCGACAGGGATCCCGGCGGGTCCAGCCCCTCGGGCCGGGCCGGCGCAGTCCCCTTCGACAGGGCGAGGCATGCTGCGGCAGACTGCGCCAGGGCCGAGACCGCGAAAGCCTCCCCGAGGTTGAACTTCACCGCGATAGCCGAGTCCCCCTCGCATGCCGGGGCCGCGCCGAGATCGGCGGCCTCCGCCTCGAGTCCGCGCCCCGGCCCCGAGGACAGCGAGAAGAGCCGCGGCCCTCCCATGCGGCGCTCGTCGGCCGGAGACGGGTCCCCCTCGCGCAGGAAGTCGGCGCCGGCCAGCACGGCGTGCGTCCGAGCGCCCCTTGCGGCCGCGTCCCCCTCCGGCTCGAGAACGAGGAAGACGCCCCCTTCGCCCGGCGCGGGCATCGCGGATCCCAAGGCGGATCCGAACCCGCGGTACGCATCGAGGAAGAAATCCGACAGCTCCTCGGCGGCCCCCACCATCACGGCCCCGGCCGCCCCGTCGCGAATCAGCGCCGCGGCGTGCTGCAGGGCGAACGCCGCGGACTGGGCCCCGCCCATGAGCGTCGTGCACGGCCCGCGGATTCCGAACTCGAGCGAAATGTGCCCGGCCGGAGCGTTCACCACGCCGTTCGTGAACAGGAAAGGGCTCGGACCCCCGCCGCCGAGAAGCCCTTCGTGGAATTCCCGCAGGAATTCGGTCGATCCGAACTTGGAGACGAAGAAGAGCGCCGACTTGGCCGGCGGGGATTGGAGCCCCGCGTCGCCCAGCGCCTTCCCGAGCGATGCGAACGCGAGCTTCGAAAGGGGCGACATGCGCCTCGCCTGCTTCGAGTCCGTGTAGTCCGACACGTCCCACGCGGGCATGCGCGCGGCTCTGCCGCCGGCGTCGCCCGATACGGCGCTCCGGCCCGAGCATATGGCCTGCCAGAACGCCTCGAGGTCGCAGACCCCGAGCGGCAGGGCCGTGCCGATTCCGGTCACCGCAGGCCGTATTCCGCCGTTACCCATCTCCGCCGCCCCTCTCCAGGACGAGACAGCCGCATTCGCCCCCGAACCCGACGGAGTCGGAAAGCGCGTACCGCATCCGCCTGACCGCGCCCGGCTCGGTCGACAGGCTGAGCCCCTCCGTCCCGGGCGCCTGGTTCCTGAGGTTCAGGTTCGGCGGCACGACGCCGCTCGAAAGCGAGAGCGCGCAGAACACGGCTTCCAGCGCCCCGGCCCCGCCCAGGGCATGGCCGGTCATGGCCTTGGTCGAACTCGCCGCCGCGCCGCGGAGAGCGTCCCCGAACGCCGCGGCCAGGCCGCGGTATTCGGACACGTCGTTGTACTGCGTCGCGGTCCCGTGGAGGTTTATGTAGTCGATTGAAGCCGGGCCGAGCCCCGCGGACGACAGGGCCGCCGCCGTCGCCGCCGCGATGCCCCTCCCGTCCGGCGACGGCTGCGTCAGGTGGAACGCGTCCGCGGCCGCCCCGAATCCCCGGACGTATCCCAGGATCGCCGCGCCCCTCGCCCTCGCCGATTCCGCGGATTCCAGCACCACCACTGCGGCCCCCTCGCCGATGACCATCCCCTCCCTGTCCCGGTCGAAGGGCCGGCATGCGGACTTCGCCGTCACCAGAAGGGAGTTGAACCCGGCGAAGACGAATTCGCACAGGGGGTCGTAGCCTCCGGCGATGACCCGGTCGGAGATTCCGCGCCTCACGCGCTCGAAACCGAGGCCGATTGCGTCCGTCCCCGAAGAGCAGGCGTTGCTGACTATCTCGCCCGCGCCCCGCAGTCCGAACGCGGCCGCGCATCTTTTGATCTGGCAGGACGGCAGGAAGTCGTCGAGAATCGCGGGATTCGCGATCCCGCCCTTCGAAAGGAGCCCCCTCATGTAGGACGTGCCGCGCTCCATGCCCCCGAGCGTGGTGCCCAGCACGAGATCAGCCTTCACGGGCGCGGAAAGGCCCGACGTCGACAGGGCTTCCCCCATGGCCTTGAACAGGAGGGCGGTGCCCCGGCCGGCCCCTGCAACCTCCGGCAAGCCATGGACTTCCGCAGCGATGCGGCTCGGGTACGGCGAAGAATCGAAGAGGGTCACCGGCCCTATCCCGCTCCGGCCTTCGGCCAGGGAGACCGCCGTCTCGGCGATCGAATTGCCTATGGCCGAGACCGCGCCCATGCCCGTGATTGCTACCGATTTCATCCCGCTCCCCCGTTTACGAGGCATGAATCTATCCGGCGCCGCGGGCTTTGTAAACGCCGGCGGGCGGAAAAAAAATCTCCGAAAGCTTGACACGGATACTTATAGATATATTTTGTTACGAACCGACTGGCGGGCTATCAACTGGTTTTAAGGAGCTGGACATGGACAAGCAGCAGAAAGCCAAGATCGATTCGGATGCCTGCGTTGCCTGCGGCGCGTGCGAGGACGCCTGCCCCGAAGAGGCGATAACCGTGGACGAATTCGCGGTCGTCGACGAGGCCAAGTGCACGGGATGCGGCACATGCGTGGACACGTGCCCCGAAGAGGCGATTACTCTCGAATAGCCGGCGGGCCGGCCCCGTGCCGCCGGACTTCCGGCTGGTCCCGGACCGGCGGATTGGCGGGCGCAATCCGCATAAGAAAAGCCCCGGGCGGCGTGAAGCCTGCCCGGGGCTTCTTCCTTCCAGTCTCCGCGCCCGGCCGGACTACTGCTTCTTGACGACCACCTTGTGGATTGTGACCTTCGTGCCCTTCGTCACCTTGAAGGTGATTCCGCCGCCCGGTATGTCGCCGGGAATCGGATCCTCCATCCGTTCGCCTTCCGGATCGAGCACCTCGAGCGAGGAGTCGATCATCTTGAACGTGAGCTCCATCTTCTTACCCGCCCAGTCGTCCCCGCCCATGGAGGAGAAGAAGGGGGTGTTCTTGAACCGCGGCAGGTCCCGGTGGGCGACGGTAAACTCGCCGGAGTGTATCGTGAAGTGGATTTCGGCTATGTAGTTCTTCCAGAAGGCGTGCTTGGCCGTCACGCTCCCGTATTCCTTGCCCTCGTCCATCGTGATGGTCATCTCGCCGCCCGAGACGCCGACCTTGACGTTGCCCTTCTCGTTCCCCCAGACTTCCCATCCCTCCATGCCGCCGGCGAGAAGGTCCATCTCCTCGCCGGGGGTCTTCTTCGACCAGTCCCTCAGGGACTCGATTATGCCGATCTCTTTCTTGATGTTGGAGATGGTCTTCGCGACCTCGCCGCCCTTCACGCCGTCGAAGTACTTGATGAGATCGTTGTACTTCTGAATCGCCCCGTCGTAGTCCTCCGGCTTCTTGGCCGCCTCGTCCTTGGTTATCTTCTCGAGGGCCGGGGCGAGAAGCATGTCCATTATCCTGTCGCGCAGCTTGTTCCAGTTCCCGGCGTCCGTCGTCTTGTCTCCCCCCAGCGAGGCGATTTTCTTGTCGGCCTCGTCGACCATCTCCTTGACCTTGAGGATTTCCGAGAGGCTCGCCCCCTCGGTCAGCATGGGCTCGACCTCGGTCTTGATTCGGTCCTTCAGCTCCTCGATTTGGTCCATGTTCTTGTTGTCGACCGGGGCCGGCTTCGGCTTGTCGGAGGGCGCTTTCTGCCCCTTGTCGCCCTTCTTGTCCGGCTTTTTCGGCTGCTTCTCATCCCCTCCGCATCCCGAGGCCAGGGCCGCGACGAAGAAAGCCGCGGCGAGGACCCATGCCGCCGAGCGGACGGAAGAGGAGCCGGATAACGTGGTCGATTTCATACGCCCTCCATTTAAAACGTTGTCGGTCCCCGGGCCGCCGGCGCCTAGCCCTGGTGCCGGCCTATGACCGCGACAACCTTGTCGAAATCAATGCCCAGTTCGCGAATCTTCCGGGTCGTCGGAACCCCGTCCGGGGTCCAGCCGCGGCGCAGGTACACCGCGTCCTTGAGCTTCTCGTACATCTCCTCGCGGTATCTGCGGAGCAGCCCGGCCTTCTCCCGGGTCGGCATCCCGGCGGGATCGGCGCCGATTTTCTCCCGAATCTGCTTGTCGTAGCGCTCGGCCCTGCTCTCGTATTCCTCGACCGTCACGGGCCCCATCGCGCGGTAGGGGATGCGGTCGTGCTCCCTGCGGCCGTACCCCATGCGGAGGTTGAACACCCTCTGGAAGTTGTACACCCGCTCGCTCTGCCTGATGAGGTCGTCCGGCCCCGTCCTAATCCCCGTCACGCCCTCGAAGAAGCGCGCGTAGTTCTGCACGTGCTTCAGCACCTTCGCAGGCTCCTTAGCCGCGCGGTTGTCCTCCGGAACGATGTCGTTCCACGGCAGCTTGCACAGCCCGTTGAGCGAGAACCACGTCCTCCACATCGGGAACCAGTGAAGGGCCTCCGCCTTCTGCTCGAAGGTGGGCATGTAGTTGTGGACCATGTCGAGGAAGATGAGCCACGCCTCGTCGTGCTGCGCGCCCTTCAGCGCGAGCCCGTAACCGCCCTGCTGCGCCAGCGACTCCTTCGTGATGTACTCCGAGAACTCAAGGCCCTTGGACTCCATGCCGATGTCGTCCAGGACCTTCCTGTCCGCCCCGAAGTCCTTCTCGAAGATCTCCTTCATGCGCCGTATGCCCTGGCCGAATACCCTGCCGAAACCCTCCCCGCGGGCCGCCTGGTGCAGCGTCTCCATGAAGGCGTCCTGCGATCCGAAGACCAGCCGGAGCCCGCCCGTGTGCTTCTCGTTTATGAGCCCGCGCTCGAAGCACTCCATGACGAACGCCATGGCCGTGCCCGCCGATATCGTGTCGAGCCCGTAAGTGTCGCAGTAGAAGTTGCACTCGATTGTGAAGTCCGCGTCGAAAATCCCGCAGTTGGCCCCGACTCCCGCGATGGTCTCGTATTCCGGCCCGTCCACGAACACCTTGCGGCCCTTGTACGGGCCCGTCCGGAGCTCGAAGTCCCTCACGCCGTGCGCGCAGGACACCGCGCAGCCCGCCCAGCAGCCGTCGAAGCCGCGGTCGAACTTCGTACGGTATACCTCCTTGTCCAGCTTGTCCGCCTCGGGGTCGCTCCCGTACTGGAAGTTCCTGACCGGCAGGCAGTCGTGCGCGTTCATGATGGGCACGAGGTGCGTCGTCCCGAGGACCGCCATCTCGTTCTGCCTGCCGTCCAGCGTCAGGATTTCCCAGCTGTGCTCCCAGGCGACCTTCTGCGTGGCCTTGAAGTCCGCCTCGTTGAGCGGCGAGGAGTCGAAGGAAATCGCCCCGGTGGGGCAGCAGAGCGCGCAGATGCCGCATCCGAGACAGTTGGGATTCATCTCGTCGCCCGGCATCATCACGCGCCTGTCCTCGCCGATGCCGGACATGACGATGATGCCCTGCTGCTTCTTGATTTGCTCGCACGCGCTCACGCAGATGCCGCACAGCACGCACGCCGTTTCCGAGAGGTTCGCCTTCGGATGCCTCCCGCCCCGCTCCGAGACGCCGTACTTCTCCGCGAGACTCCGCAGCACCGGAACGTTCGGCCACCTCGAGAGCATCTTCGAGATGTTCTCGCGCCGCTTGGCCGCGGCCTTCTCCGAGTCCGTGAAAATCTCCATGCCCTCGTCGGTCGCCTTGAGCACGTAGTTGCACGAGGTCGCGACGCGGCTCTTCCCGCCCTTCCGCACCTCCACTACGCAGAGCCTGCATGATCCGATGGGGGCCAGGCTCGGATGCTTGCACAGCGTCGGCACCTGCGCCCCGGCCTTGGCCGCCTCCGCGAGAATCGTCGATCCCGCCTGCGCGGCGACTTCCGCACCGTTGATTCTTATCTTGAGGCTCATGGCTTCTCCGCCGTCGCTCCGCCGGCCCCGGGCCCGCGGAGCGGCGCTCACCTCGGCCCGGAGTCGATTTTCCACCTCGGCGCCGCGTACGACTTGCGCGCCGCGATGGCCAGTATCTTCTTGTCCCTGAACACCGTACCTATGCCCCCCCGGCCCGCCTGCTTGAAACGCACCACCTTCCTCTGCGCGTCGTACCACGAGAAGTTCAGGCACCCTATGAGCGTGTGCTCGGCCGCGGTCCCGGCGGACACGACCGATACGCACCTCGGGTTGTCCCCGCCTAACTTGTGCGTGAGACTCTCGCCGATGAGGTGCGTTTCCCTGGACATCCCCTCGGGAGCCTTGTCGATTGTGACGCACCTGCGATCACCGTCGATGACTATCACCACGTCGGACGCCGCCTTGCCCTGGACCTCCAGCGCGTCCCACCCGGAAAACTTGAGGTAGGGGCCGAAGTAGCCCCCTACGTTCGAGTCCACGACCGATCCGGTGAGCGGGGAAATCGTCATCGCGATGCTCTTGCCGCTGCCCGGATAGAAGGTGTTGCCGCCGAGAGGCCCGCAGGCGATGCACACCTCGTTCATCGGGTCGTCCCAGGCCGGGATTCTGTCGAAGGGAAGGGAGTTCCACAGCAGCCAGAGATCGAAGCCCTTCCCGCCGATGAACTTCTCCTTCATCTCCTCCGATACGGGTTTGCTCGTTATAAGGTTGGCTCCGAGGTCGATGTGGAGCGTCCGCATGTTGTAGCCGCGGGAGATTTTCCCCGCTTCGTATTCGAACCGGGCCGGCATCATTGCACCTCCGGAGATTCGCCGACGCCTGTCGGACTCATCCTCCGGCTACCATGTGGATGAAAAAAATCTCGGACTCGTCCGCGATTTCGTGTGAATCGA
>JBFZBV010000478.1:0-2471 GCA_041308285.1 Planctomycetota bacterium
CGATTGCCTCAGCATGCCGGGGCTCACTGCGATGCCCAGGGCGCGGCAGTCCCGGCCGAACCTGTGCGTCGCCCCCACCCTCGTGTAAGGTTTCCCGGCCTTGCCCGGGCATACCAGACCGGCCTCGCGGCCGCCTGCCGCGTCCAGCAGATAGGCGAGCAGCGTGGGGCTCATGGGGATTTCCCGGGAGCAGCGGGGTTTCAGGCGGAATCCGAATTCCTCGCGGCCCCGGACCCGGAGGACGCCGCGATTGAAATCGAGATCCTCGATGCAGAGGTGAAGGCTCTCGTTCAGCCTCAGCCCCGCCTCGGCTCCGCAAATCAGGATGTGAAGGCTCACGCCCGTCAGGTCCGCCGCCAGGCTCCGCAGCTCGGCCAGGGAGACAAGCCGGTCCGGAACCGGCTCCCGGCCGCCGGCCGCCGCAGGCGGCGGAGAGACGCCCGGCTCCGATGCGGGATTCCGCGCAAGATATCCCTCCTCGATGGCGCTGCCGAACATCTTCCTGAGGACCAGGTAGTCGCCCCGCACGGTCGCGGGCCGGACCGTCCTGCTCCGGAACTCGAAGTAGTCGCGCAGCAGGCTGCCTGCAATGCGGTCGATTCCGGCCCCAATCCCGCCTTTCTTCTCGAGGAACCTGCGGAAAACGCCGACTACCTGGACATCCTTCCCCTCGACCCCCAGGCCGCTCAGCCGCCCCGCTGCGACCGCGGCCCTGCGCCGCTCAATCCAGCGCTTCATGTATTCCCCGATGGATACGCGCGGCAGGCCCGCCCTGCCGGCGCGACGTGAGGCGGGAGAGCCGTCGCCCGCCGATTTCCATGCCGCCTGCCTGGCCTTCAATTCCGACAGCCGGGCCCTGGCGAGCGCCAGGTCGCCGAACGTCTCCCAGGTCTGCCTGCCGTCGACGAGGACGCGCACGACGTAGCGGTCGCCGTCTCCGTACAGCCCCTGCTGCAGCCTCCGCATCCGCTTCTTGTTTTTTCCCACGGCTCCTCCTACAATTGAGACCTGAAAAGCCGGCGTACCACTAAAAACACTAATATAGGGTGCTACGTATCAACATTCAAGTATTTCATGCGCCAGCAGGATACGGACGTATATCTAATTAGGCAAAGATATTATACCAGCATAGAAACCGCATGCAACGAATGATGCCACAGGTTTCAAGACCTGTGATGCAAACTCGGCTTTCCTGAGGCGGACCATCCGGGCGAAGGAATGAAGCTCCCGAACGCAGCCTTGGTCCTGGCTCTGCTCGCAGCCGCGGGCTGCGGCAAGCCTCTCCCCCCCGGAGAGGGCGAATCCGAGGCCAATCAGCCCGAAGCGGCCTCCAAGGGCACAGTCGCGTCGCGGTTCATCTCGCAGAAGATTCTGCGCGACATGGATTCCGGGAACCCCGAGGTCGTCCTGCCCGCGATCGAGGCTGCGGCCGCTTCGAAGGACGCGTCGGCAGTGCCCATGCTCAAGTCCCTTCTGGGCAGCTGGGACATGTCAATCCGCTTCAAGGCGGCCTCCGCCCTGGGCAGAATCGGCGATTCGGCGGGATTCGAGGCCCTAATCGCCCTGGCGCGCGACAAGGACCAGTACATGCGCGAGGCGGCGATATTCGGCCTCGGGGAATCCAAGAATCCCAAGGCAATCCCGGTCCTCCGCCGGGCGGCGGCCGACCATGCCTCGAACGTGAGGAAGGCGGCGATATACGGCCTCGGGATATGCGCAGACGCCGAGTCGTTCGAGGTCGTCGCGTCCGGCCTCCGCGACGAGGACATGTACGTGAGGCACGCCGCCGTGCTCGGGCTTGCGGAGTCCAAGGACCCGCGCGCAGTCCCCCTCATCGAGAAGACCTGGAAGAACGACCGCGACGTGCAGGTGAACCTCCTTGCCGCCCAGGTCCTGTTCAGGATCACGGCCAGAAAGGACGCATGGGACTATATGCTTGCGATGCTCAAGTCCGAGAACCCGGTCGCCAGGTTCACCTCCGCGAACATGCTGGGCATCTGCCGCGACAAAGCCGCAATCGAGCCGCTCGTCGAGGCGCTCAAGGACGAGGAGGGAAACGTCCTGATTAGCGCCGCGACAGCCCTCCAGAAGATAACCGGCATGAATTTCGGCCCCGTTTACAAGTCGTGGAAGGACTGGATCTCGGCCGGAGCCGGCGGCAAATGACTCCCCCCCTTGCCGCAAGGCCCGCCTTCTCAGTCGCCGGCCGGGCCGAACGGAAGCCCCCTTTCGGACGATGAGGACACCGAAATCGATCCGTCCGGGCCGAACAGCGCGATCACTGTCCCCGAAACCGCCGTCCAGTAGGCCCTGCACCCCCTCCTCTCGTATAGCCTGGCAGTCTCCCAGGCCCTTGGGGACGAATCGGCGCTAATCGCGGCCGCGCGGGCCCCGGCGGCGAGCTTCGAGTTCCAGGCGGGCGCAGGCGATCCGTGATGCGGGACCACGACGAAATCCGCCTTCAAATCCGG
>JBFZBV010000479.1:0-3153 GCA_041308285.1 Planctomycetota bacterium
GGGCCCGGCGGACCGGATTCGCGCCGCCCCTGCATCCCGCCGGCGGAGCCCGGGCGCGCCTTTCAGTGGACCGAGCAGGAGATGCACGGGTCGTAAGCGCGCACCAGCATGGAGCAGAGCAGCTCGAGCCTCTCGTCGGTGATTCCCTGCTCCGTCGAGAACTTCTTCGCGAGTTCGCCGATGTCCCTGTGGATGTTGGCGTTGTTCTGCGTGGTGGGGATGACGCAGTTCGCCTTCTCGATGCGGCCCGAGTCGTTGTACGCGTAATGATGGTAGAGAATCCCCCTCGGCACCTCCACGGCCCCGACGCCCTCGCCTTTCTTGGGCGAGACCTTGGCCATGGTCGGAGCCTTCGGGTCTGCGATGATTTCGCCGATGAGGCGCATCGATTCGTACGTGCAGTGCACGCACTCGACAAGCTGGGCGACGTTGTTCATGAAGGGGTTGTGGTTGACCGGCTTCAGCCCGAAGGAAGCGGCCGCGGTCGCCGCCTCGGGGTTTAGCAGCGCGAAGTTGTTGTTGAGGCGCGCCAGGGCGCCCACGGCGAACGACTCCCGCGAGAGTCTGCACCACTTCGTGGTGTTCTGAGGCGTCACGTACTCGTTGGTCATTGCCTTGTACTCGCGCTCCTTCTTGACCACCCCGTCGGTCGACACGAGATCGCCCCCTATGAAGGGGTACTCGTCGGTCCCCTTGAGGGAGACGAACTCCGTCTCGCGGACGAAGTCCGGAATCTTGGGCGCGACCTTCCGGAAGAGCCCGATTACGGCCGAGACGTCCTCCAGCGACCTGTCGAGGCGGTCCTTAATCGCGAGCATGGCGTTCTGGTCGGGAATGCGGGCCATCCCGCCTACGAGTATGGACACCGGATGGGTGGTCCTCCCGGCGACGAGGTCGCACAGGTCGTTCGCGAGCCCCTTGAGCCTGAAGGCGATGGCGACCACCTCGGGGTTGGCCTGGCGGAAAGAGAGCGCGTCGGGCAGGCCGAAGAAGTCCGGTGCCGCCAGGAAGAGGAGGTGCAGCCAGTGGCTCTGGAGGGTTTCGCCGTGCTTGGCAAGCATGCGCAGTTTCTTCGCGGCGGGGGTGATTCTGACGCCGAAGGCGTCCTCGGTGGCCCTGACGCTCGCGAGGCAGTGGCCGATGGAGCATATCCCGCAGATGCGGGAGGTGTATATCCCCGCGCTCGTGTAGTGCTTGCCTTTCAGAATGGCCTCGAAGTACCTGGGCGTCTCGACCACGTCCCAGCGCGCCTCGCGGACCTTCCCTCCCTCCACGCGCACGTTTATGTTCCCGTGACCCTCCACGCGGGTCAGGTGGTGGACGTCCACGTTCAAGTCAATCTTCATTTCAAAACCCCCTCGAATCCGCCAAAGAAGTTCATCCGCTCGGAAATCTCCGCCTTGCCGAACCCCTTCCGGCCCGCCAGGGCGAAGAATTCCTCGTAGTTGGGTTCCGCGGCCGGCCCCCTGCACCCCCAGCAGCCCAGCCCTCCGGCGGGGCAGGGCGCTCCGCAGCCGCCCCTGGTGACGGGGCCGAGGCACAGCTCGCCGAAATCGAACCTGCAAATCGAATACCTCTGCTTGCATTCGAGGCAGACGGGGTACTTGGGGAAGTCGAAGCTCACGTTCCAGACGATGTGCTGGACGATGCGCTCGACTTCCGCCTTCGACACCGGGCAGCCGGGGATTTCCATGTCGACCTTGACTATCTCCTTCGCGGACCTGACGTAGAGCGTCTCCTTGAACTCCTTGTCGTAGACCTCCCTGTTGGCTTCCTGGAGGTCGAGAACGTTCTTCATCCTGTTCACGCCGCCGAAACAGGCGCAGGAGCCCAGCGCCACGAGGACCTTGGCCGTGCTGCGGATAGCCTTGAGGCGCTCAATCTCGTCCCCCCGGCTGATGCACCCTTCTATGAAGGCGATGTCGTAGTCGTCGCGCCGGACCGTGGTGACCTCGCGGAAATTCACGATTTCCACGGCGTCGAGGAAGGGGGCAAGGGTGTCCTCCTTGTTGGCGAGCTGGAGTTCGCAGCCCTCGCAGCCCGTGAAGTCGAAGACCGCGATTTTCGGTTTCAGGGGGGTCATGCCGAGATATTTCATTTTCGGATATCCTCAGATGGCTTCCTTGAGATTCAAGACCGACCAGTAGTCGAACACGGGTCCGTCGATGCACGTGTAGGTCGAACCTATGTTGCACCTGCAGCACTTGCCCATGCCGCAGTGCATCCTGCGCTCCAGAGACACGAACATCCTGTGCATCGGGACGCCCATCTGGCTCAGCCTGCCGCAGACGAACTTGAACATCACGGGCGGCCCGCAGACAATCGCGTAGGTCTTGTCCGGCGGGACCTGGATGCTGTCGAGGAGCTTCGTGATGAGTCCCACCCTGCCCGTCCAGGAGGCGTCCGGCCTCTCGACGATAATCTGCAGGTTGATGTCGTCAATCAGGCCCCATTCCTCGTACTGGTAGCGGAACAGGAGCTGGTCGGGCTGGCGCGTCCCGTAGAGGATGTGGACGTCCTTGAACTGGACGCGGTTCTCGATTACGTAGAACATGGGCGCCCTGAGGGGCGCGAGCCCGAGCCCCCCCGCGATGAGGATGACGTTCATCCCGTGCATCTGGGCCATGGGGAAGTGCGTGCCGAAGGGGCCGCGGATGCCGATTTTCGCGCCGCGCTTCGCGTTGTGAAGCACGTTGGTGACGACTCCGGCCTTGCGTATGCACAGCTCGATGTGGCCCTTGGCGGACGGCGAGCTCGAAATCGAAATCGGCACCTCGCCGTATCCGGGGACCTCCAGCATGACGAACTGGCCCGGCTGGAAGGTGAAGCGCTGGCGCTGGGCGTCGTCGACGATTCGAATCTGGAAGAGCTTCTCCATGTCGGTCAGGCGGATGATGTTCGTTATCTCCGCCTTGAAGGCCTCGTCGACGTTCTTGAGCTTGCTGCGCTGGTTGTAGTCCAGCGGGAGCAGCATCTCGGCGTCCTTGGTGATTTCGTAGGGCTGGAATTCGATGGTCATAATCTCACCTCCGCCTGCAGTTCGCCGATTATCTCGGGTGGGTTGATGCCGGCCAGGCATACGCGGCCGCAGCGGTTGCAGCCGACGCACTTGGGCTCGTCGTAGATTTCCACGAAGCCGCGGTGCTGATGGTA
>JBFZBV010000480.1:0-10416 GCA_041308285.1 Planctomycetota bacterium
CAAAGGAAAGGGAAGTTGACACCAAAGACCCATCATCACATTCGCCTCTAAGTCCCCCTCTCCCATCGGGAGAGGGCAGGGGTGAGGGGTCAACCGGCGCATACAGAGGGTCGCATCAGCAGCCGGATTGGCCGGCCCGATCAATCCTTCTTCCGGTGATCCCTGCGTTCCTTCCCGTCGTCGAGGCGGCGGGCGTAGTCGGGGGGCAGTTTCAGGCGAGCCTGCATGAGATCATGGCTCCAGGACTTGACGGTCTTCACGTACGCGTCGATGTCAGTGCCGGGGTTCCTTTCTTCGAGCGCCCTGAAGAATCTCCCGGCGACGCGCAGCGCGCCGAGGAGCACGTTCATGCCGAAGAGGATTTTCTCGTGTGCTGCCGCGCGCTTTTCCTCGTCCTCCCCTGCGGACGCGAGCATCATCTCGCCGAGCTTCAGCGCGAACAAACCGCTCTCGGCGCGGGTCGCGATTACGGCCCAGACATTGTCCGGGTCCTCGATGGGGTCCCTGGCCGAGGGGTCGGGGGTCTTCCCGTCGTCTTCACGCTCGCCCGAGCCGGGCGGCGTATAAGGCCCGAATCCGTCTTCTTCGGGAGCCGAGCACGAACAGAGGGCCGACGCGAGAAGTACGGCTTCCAAGGCGGTTTTAATCGACATCCGGAATCCCCGACGAAGCGAGCTGTGCCGGATTGATTGTATTCCACTCCGCCGACCGCCGCAACCGGGCCAAGGGCATCCGCTGGCGCATGCGCGCTCACTTCTTGGCCTTGGCCTTGAACGCCTCCCACTCCTCGACCGACCAGGCTATCTCCCTGGCCTTGCTGCCCTGGAACTTGCCCACGAGGCCGATCTTCTCGAGATGGTCTATCAGTCTCGACGCGCGCGTGTAGCCTATGTTGAACTGGCGCTGGACCAGCGTCGTGGACGCCCTGCCGGTCTGCAGGATGAAGTCTCCCGCCGGGATGAGGAACTCGTCGTCCTCGGCGAGCCCTTCCGGGGAGGAGTCGTCCACCTGCACTATGTGGTCGCTGTACGAGGGCCGCGCGACGCCCCTCAGGTAGTCGGTGAGAAGGGCGATCTCCTCGTCCTCTATCAGCGTGCCCTGGCAGCGGATGAGGTTCGGGCTTCCCGGGGCCTGGTAGAGCATGTCGCCCTTGCCCAGGAGCTTCTCGGCGCCCATGTAGTCCAGGATGACCCTGGACTCGACCCCGGACGTGACCCTGAACGCGATTCTCGACGGCATGTTGGACTTTATGAGGCCCGTAATGACGTCCGAGGAGGGCCTCTGGGTCGAAAGCACGAGGTGTATGCCGACCGCCCTGGACTTCTGGGCCAGGCGGATTATCGCGTTCTCCACCTCCTTGGACGACACCAGCATGAGATCCGCGAGCTCGTCCACCACGACGATGATGTACGGCATGGGGAACTCCACTGACGCAGGGTCGACGCCCGCCTCCTCGAGCTTGGACGCGACTTCCTTCTTCTTGAGGCGGTTGAACCCGGAAATCTGGCGCACGCCGGCCTTCTCGAATATCGCGTAGCGCTCGTCCATCACGGACGTGAGGTTGTCGAGCGCCACCGCGGCCTTCTTCATGTTCGTCACGACCGGCGTTATGAGGTGCGGTATGCCGGCGTAAGCGGTCATTTCGACCCTCTTGGGATCAATCAGGATCATCTTCACCTGCGAGGGCGTCTTCGTCATCAGCAGAGACGCGAGCAGGGAGTTGATGCAGATGGACTTGCCCGACCCGGTGGAGCCTGCGATGAGGAGGTGCGGCATGGAAGCGAGGTCGGCCACGACCGCCTTGCCCGAAGCGTCCTTGCCGATGAGCAAGGGCAGCTTCCAGGTTTTTTCCAGGAAATCCCCGCTTTCCATGAGGTCGCGTATTCTTACGGTTCCTTTTTCCGCGTTCGGGACCTCAATCCCGATTGTCCCCTTTCCAGGGATGTTCGCCACGACCCTGACGCTCTCGGCCTTGAGCGAGATTGCGAGGTCGTTGCTGAGGTTCACCACGGAGTTGACCTTGGTTCCCGGCCTGAGCTGGAGTTCGAACTGGGTGATTGTGGGGCCCCTGATAATGCCGACGACCCTGGCGTCTATGTGGAAGCACTGAAGGGTTTCCTCGAGCTTCCTCGCGCGGTGTTCGTTCAGGTCCACGTCCCTGGTGGCCTCAGGCTCGGGCGGCTTGAGGATGTCCATGGGAGGGAGCTCGTAGTCGTCCGAATCCCCCTCGCCGCCGCCGTCCGCCTCCGCGTCATCGTCCGTTTCGGGCTCCTCCGCGGCCTCAGGCTCGGCCTCTTCCTTTTCCTTTTTCGCGGATTTCGCCGCAGCGGCCTTCGCGGGTTTTTCCCTGGCCGGGCCCTTGTCGGCCGGGGGCTTCTCTTCAGATTCCTCTTCCTCGGGTTCGGCGGCCGTTTCCACGGTCTCCGTCCCGTCCTCGACCATGACGTCGGCCTCCGGGTCGAAGGGCGCCCGGGCCCGGGAGCAGCCCGCGGCAGCCTCCGCAGGAAGGGTCAGGATGTCCATGAACCTGCCGTGCCTCCCTTTCCTGTCCCTGCGGGCCGATGCGGCGTCGTCCACGAGGCCGATTTCGCTCTGCTCCTCGGCCTCCATCAGCATCCGCTCGATTTCCGGATCGAACGAAGGCCCGGTCTCGACCCGCAACCTGGGCATGAACGGGACGGCACCGACGAGCCTGCGGAGGTTCATATGTTTCACGAAGCTCAAGGACTCCGAAATCGCATCGTAGAACACGAAGTCCGTGGCGAGGAGGAACGATATGACGGCAATGTAGATCACGAGGAGCGCGGTGCCCATCTTCCCGATGTTAGCGAGCAGTATTCCCCTGGTCAGGAACGCGCCTGTTATTCCCCCGCCCGGGATGGACGTGGAGTCGCCCAATCCGGCCAGGGACTCGACCACGGAGAGCGCAGCCAGGAACAGGATGCCGCCGGCAATCTTGTAGGGCAGATCCGGGAGTTCCCTCCGGAACAGGATGATGACGCCCCACACTCCGGTGAGCAGTACCATGGACCAGCCCGCAATCCTGCCGAACACGAAGAAGATGTTGTAGGCAATCTCCGCGCCCGCCCTGCCGCCCATGTTCCTGACCGGGTCGTTGACAGGGCAGTTGAGCTCCGCAATGTCGGCGGGGTCGAAGGTGAGGAAGCTCAGGAAGCAGAACAGGGTGACTGCGGTGAGGGCCAGGCCCAGCACTTCGCGGAAAATCTCTTTGCGGCGCATCGCTCCTCCCCATGCCGCGGCGGGCGCGGTCTGCCCCCGGCCCGCAGCGTATTGATGTATGTCCTTTACTTCGCGTGTGTTACGGTTCAACAGGCGCCCGCCGTCTGCACAGGCAGGGCTGCCATATATATATATATCGGCTCGAATCCGGCGCCGGTTGAACGAAAAGAGGCTCAGTGCCAGAAGCCGATTCCGAAGGACATGTTGTTGTAGCGGTGAGTCAGGTCGATTGCGAACGACACTGCGATTGAATAGTCGCCGAGGAAGCTTATGTCGAACAGCCTGAACTGCGCCGAGAACAGGAGGCCCAGTTCGAGCCCGGACGCCGAAGTGGCGTATTTGTTGTTCGGGTCGGCCTTCTCGCTCATGTCGAAGGATCCCGTCCTCACGCCGAGCCCAGCGACGAACTGGTGGTCGAAGAAGCCCGCGCCGATGCAGAACTGGCCCTGGAGGAGCCCGCCCTCGTATTCCCTGCCGGAGTTGTCGTGCAGAGTCAGGTTCTGGCTCCGCAGGTAGACCCCCGCGCCGAAGAACCCGAGCTGGAGGTATCCCCCAAGGTGGATGACCCACAGGTTGGACTCGAGGCTGCGGTCGTTGTTGTCGAAGTCGAAGTGGTCCGCCCGGAACGCGTTCGCCAGTATGAAGTCGAACGCCACGTCGTAGTCGAACAGGCTGTCGCTGTATCGGGTCCTGTTCGCCGCTGACGCCGGGTTCCAGGGTATGCCAACCGCCTCCTCGGCAATCGCCGAATAGGCTCCCGCGAGGCCAATCACCCGCGCGTTGCCCATGACCGGCCCGCAGTAGGACTCGATGCTGTACTCGTCCCCCGCCTTAATCGGATCGAGCAGGTCCGCCCGGGCGCCGCCTGCCGCCAGGGCGAGGAGCGCGAGCGCGCATGCTGCGGCAAAGGGTTTCATAGGGCATCCAGTCACCGGCCGGCCCGGACCCGGCCAGCCCGCCGGAGTGCGCAGGCCGTCTCCACCCACCGGACGAGCGCCTCAGCCGTGTCGGTCTTGCGCCTGTTCCTGTACGCGACGCACGAGCCGTCGGGCGAGAGGAAATGCACCGTGGAAACGCCGGAGTCGAATGCGCCGGCGTCGTTCGCGACGATTAAATCGAGCCCCTTGCGGGCCAGTTTCCTGCGGGCGTTCTCGAGGAGGCTCTCGGTCTCGACGGCGAATCCGACGACGATTCTGGGCCCCTTGCGGGCCGCGGCGGCCGCGACGATGTCAGGATTCTTGCGGAGCGTGAGGGAGACGGTATCGCGGCTTTTCTTGATTTTCCGCTTCGACGGATTGGCCGGCGCGTAATCGGCCACGGCAGCCGCCATCACGAGGCAGTCGGAACGGCGGAACGCGGCCTGCACGGCGCGGTTCATCTGCGACGCGGTCTCGACCCGCAGCACCTCCGCCCCCGCCGGAGGCTCCAGCGACACCGGGCCGGTGACGAGGACCACGGCGTGGCCCCTTGCGAGGGCCCTGGACGCGACGGCATACCCCATCCTGCCGCTGGACCTGTTGGAGATGAACCTGACGGGGTCAATCGGCTCCCTTGTGGGGCCGGCCGTGACGAGGAACCTGAGCCGATTCGCTTTCGCGCGGCTCCTGCGGATCGTCGCATGGGACCGCTTGCTCATCGATCACCGCCTGCAAAGGGCGCGGCTCCCGCTGTTCTCGCCCCGCCCGCCCGGGGAGGGGGCGCCGCGGTCATTTCCCCCGGAGGCCGAGCGTCCTGCGGACCGCGTCGAGCACGGCGGCGGGTTCCGCCATCCGTCCGACGCCGGTCGCGCCGCATGCGACGCGGCCTTCTTCGGGCCCCACGAAGGCCCAGCCGTGCTTCGCGAGCCTGGCGACGTTCTCCTGCAGAATCGAGTTGGCCCACATCCGCGGGTTCATCGCCGGGGCAAGGAGCTTCGGGCAGTCGACGGAGAGCGCGAGGGTGGTCAGCGCGTCGTCGGCGATTCCCGACGCGAGCTTGCCGATGACGTCCGCGGTCGCAGGGGCGATGACCAGCATCGCGCAGGCGTCGGCCAGGGCGATGTGCTGCATTCCGCCGGGCGAGTCGAGGTGGAATACGGAGGTCACCACCGGGTTCCCGGAAACGGCCTGGAAGGACGCGGCTCCGACGAGGCGCAGGGCGGCCCTGGTCATGACCACGCGGACCCCGATGCCCTCCGCGACCATCCTGGACGCGAGATCGCAGGCCTTGTAGGCCGCTATGGACCCCGTGACTCCGAGCGCGACTTCAGGCATGGGCCTATTCGATGTTCTGGGCGATTTCCTTGATTTTCTCAACCTCGGTCTTCGCCTCCACCGCGAGCCTGGAGATTTCGAAGTTGTTGGCCTTGGAGCTCATGGTGTTGATTTCCCTGAGGAGCTCCTGGCCGATGAACTCCATCTTCCTCCCGGTCTCTCCGCCGGACTCGACGACCTTGCCGAGCTCCTCGAGGTGCTTTTCGGTCCTGACGCACTCCTCGTTGATGTCGCACCGGTCGGCGAACACGGCGATTTCCCGCCTCAGGTCGTCCTGGGAGATGGGGGCGCCTCCGCCGGCGGCAAGCATGGCCGACACGTTCCTGGCGAGCTTCCGGGCGTACTCCTCGACCACCACGGGCGCGAGCCTGCGGATTTCCGCCACAATCCGGGCGATCCCGCCGGCCCGGTTCCTGACTTCGCGCGCCATGGCCGCGCCCTCGGTCTCGCGCATGGAGACGAGTCCGGCCAGCGCCTCGTCGATTCCCGCGGCGACGAGCTTCCACTCCTCCTGCGCGGCCCCGCCGAGGTCCTCGGCGGCCTCGAAAGCGCCGGGGACGAGGAACAGCGCGCGGGCGTCGATGGACTGGTCGAGTCCCATGCGGCGCGCGAGTCCGCGCCACGACTCCGCGGCCGACGCAATCAGGGTCTCGTTGAACGCCCCCCTCGCGGTCTCGCCGGCCCTGCGCAGCCTCACGCGGACGTCCACGGTGCCGCGCGAGACCCTGTCCTTCACGGCCGAAAGCGCCTGCTCCTCGAAGGCGGAGAAGCAGTCGTCGAGCGAGACGTTCACCTTGAGGTAGCGGTTGTTGACCGAGCGCGCCTCGACCAGGATTTCCCTGAAGGCGTTCTTCAGGTGATACCGGCCGAAGCCGGTCATCGATTTCACGGGCGCCTCACTCACCTGGAGTGCTCTCAGTGGTATCCGGGGTCCGGCCTCCGCCCGTCTGCTTCCCTGCGATCTTGGGGAAAAGACCGAGGAATATGGCGAGCACGAAGAACGCGATTGCGGCGTATATGGCAATCTTGTCGAGCGCGTTCGTGGTCTTCACGCCGAACGGGGAGTCGCCGCCCATTCCGAAGGCTCCGCCGAGCCCGCCGCTCTCCGACTTGCGCAGGAGGACGATGAAGATGAGGAAGAAGCACACGATGATGAAGAAGATGGTCGCTATGACCTGGACGACTGCAGCCATTTCACAGAGCTCCGAAAACGATGCCGGCGAACGAATCGGCAGACAGGCTCGCCCCGCCGACCAGGCACCCGTTCACGTCCGGCTGGGACATCAGTTCCTTCGCGTTTTCCGGTTTCACAGATCCGCCGTAGAGTATGGGGATCCCGGCGCCGGCCGGGCCGAAAATGCCTCCCAGTTCCTTCCTCGCCAGCGCATGCACCTCCCGGGCCTGGTCCGGCGTGGCGGTCCTGCCCGTGCCGATGGCCCAGACCGGCTCGTAGGCCAGGGCGACGGCGGCCGCGGACTCGGCCTTGATTCCCTCGAGGCCCGCCCTAATCTGCCCCAGGACGACCTCGGCGGTCCGGCCGGCCTCGCGCTGGTCGAGCGTCTCGCCTACGCACACGATGGGTCTGAGCCCCGCGGCCAGTGCGGACCTAAGCTTCAGGTTGACGCCCTTGTCGGTCTCCCCGAAGAACTGCCTCCGCTCGGAGTGGCCGATAATCACGCCCTTTGCGCCGGCATCGAGGAGATGGTCGGGCGAGACCTCGCCGGTGAAAGCGCCCTTGCGTTCGTGATGCATGTTCTGGCCGCCCACCTGGATGTGCGTGCCCTTGAAAGCCGAGGCCAGGGCCGGGATCAGAGTGAAAGGCGGGAACACCCACACGTCCACCGCGGGCTTGGGCTTGAGCTTCTCGAGGAGCCTCTTCGCGAATTCCAGGGCCTCGCGCGAGGTGTTGTGCATCTTCCAGTTGCCTGCGACCAGGGGTCTCACTCCCGTGTCCTCCATAAAACGAGAACATGATTATAGTTGAACAACGCCGGCAGTCAATACAAAGTGAGCCGGGCTGCGGACGGGAAGAACAGGCGGCCTAATCCTGCCGCAGGAAGCCTGGGTATGCGAACCGGAGGCCGGGTTCAACCTTCGTTGTGGCTCAGGTATGCGGCCAGCGCGCTGCTGTCCGAAGGCGATACCTCGATGAACTTGACGCCCATCTCGACCAGCCCGCCCTCGAGTTCCTGGAGCCTGACGACGCGGCCCTTTGGGTTCACCACGCGCTCGCCGAGCGCAATCTGCATGTCGATGATGGAGAACAGCGGATAGTGCTTGTAGACTTCGAGCAGTATCCCGCCCACGGAGATGTTCCTCGTCCTGCCCATGGACGACTCGTCGATTTCTCCCGAATCGTCGAAGTGCTTGTAGGTCACGAGGTTGACGGAAACCACCCTGGTGTGCTCGCGTCTATCGTCCCCGTTCGAGCTGCAGGCCATCGCACCCTCCTGATACCGGATCCGACCCCCCGCGGGACGGCCGAAGGCGCATCCTGGGCGATAAACTACCGCGTCCGGGGCGGCAAGTCAACACAATCCGGCGCCGCGGGTCATTCGCCGGCCTCGTCGCGCCAGGATTCGGGGGATTCCCCGACGGTCCCTTCGACCGGCACGCTGACCCTGGAAATCGAGAGCGCCCTGCCCGTGCGCGGGTCCGCCGTGACGAGGGCGCCGTTCATCCGCAGGTCTCTCTCGGCCACGTCGAACCTCGAGTACATGTGCGTCAGGTACCTGTGCAGGACGTTCTCCACCTTCCGTCCCAGGACCGAATCGTGGGGTCCGGTCATGCCGAGGTCGCAGATGAAGGCCGTGCCGCCCGGGAAAACGGTCTCGTCCGCGGTCTGGACGTGCGTATGCGTGCCGAAGACGAACGTGACTCTTCCGTCGAGGTACCTGGCGAGGGCCTGCTTTTCGGAGGTGGTCTCCGCGTGCATGTCCACGACGACAATCTTCGCCCGGCCGTCGACCGCCTTGAGCGCCTCGTCCGCGGCCTGGAACGGGTCGTCTATGACCGGCATCATGTAGACCCTTCCCATGAGGTTGATTACCGCCACAGGCACGCCCGACCGGGACTGGACGACGGTGACGCCGGTCCCGGCGGCGCGGGGGGAGAAGTTGTGGGGCCTGAGGAGCCTCTTCTCCCTCTTGAGCAGGGCCTCGATTCTCTGCTTCTTCCAGATGTGGTCGCCCGAGGTGACGACGTCCGCCCCGGAGGCGAGGACCTCCTTGAAGAGCTTCTCGGTGATTCCGGATCCGCCGGCCACGTTTTCGGCGTTGACCACGCAGAAGTCGATTGACTCCTTCTCCGCCAGGGCGGGGAGCGCCTTCGCGAGCGCATGCCTTCCCGGCCTGCCGACCACGTCGCCGACGGCGAGTATCCTGATCCTGTCCGGTCCCAAGGCGGTCCTCCGGGCGCGCTACTTGGCGAACTCCACGACCCTCTTCTCCCGAATCAGGGTCACCTTGATTTCGCCAGGGTAGCTCAGCTCCTCCTGAATCTTGTTGGCTATGTCCCTTGCCATCTTCACGGCGGTCGAGTCGTCAATCCGCTCCGAGTTCACTATGACCCTCACTTCCCGGCCGGCCTGAATCGCGTACGTGTTGTCGACGCCCTCGAACGAGGAGGCCACCTCCTCGAGCTTCTCGAGGCGCTTTATGTACTTGTCGAAGGACTCGCGCCTCGCGCCCGGCCTGGACGCGGAGATGGCGTCCGCCGCGGAGGTCAGCACCGTGTAAATCGACCTGCCGTCCCCGTCCTCGTGGTGCTTGGCCACGGCTTCCACCACTTCCTTGCACTCGTCCGAGCGCTTGGCGAGGTCCGCGCCGATTTCGGGGTGGCCGCCCTCGATTTCGTGGTCCAGTGCCTTGCCGATGTCGTGGAGCAGTCCGCAGCGCTTCGCGAGCAGGATGTCGAGCTTCAGGTCCGCCGCCATGTGGCCGCAGATGCTTGCCACCTCGATTGAATGCTGGAGCACGTTCTGGCCGTAGCTCGTCCTGAACTTGAGCCTGCCCAGGGCGTTCATGACCTTCGGGTGCACCTTGTGCACGCCCATGTCGTAGCAAATCTGCTTGCCCGTCTGGCGGATGTTCTCGTCTATTTCCTTCTTCGTCGCCTCGACGATGTCCTCGATTCTTGCCGGGTGTATCCTGCCGTCGAGGATGAGCTTCTCCATGGACCTTCTGGCAATCTCGCGCTTGACCGAATCGAAGCCGGACACGACTATGACGCCCGGCGTGTCGTCCACAATCACGTCCACCCCGGTGGCTTTCTCGAAGGCCCTGATGTTCCTGCCCTCGCGGCCGATGATTCTGCCCTTCATCTCGTCCGAGGCGATGTCGACGGTGCTGGTGACGTTCTCGGCGGTGAATTCGGACGCGAACCTCTGTATGGCGTTGACTATCAGGTACTTGGCCTTGTTCTCGGCCTCGTCCTTCGCGTCGTCGAACCTCTTGCGTATGAGCTCCGACATCTCGATTGCCAGGTCCCCGTCGAGCTTCTTGAACAGCTCGTCCTTCGCCTGCTGCTCGGACATCTTGGCGACTTCGTAGAGCTTGTCCTTCTGCTTCTGGATGAGCCCGCCCAGTTCGAGGTCGCGGGCCTCCAGCTCCTCGTCCTTCTTCTGGATTCTCTGCTCGTTCTTGGAAAGAGTGGCCTCCTTCCTGTCGAGCAGTTCGATCTTCCTGTCTATGCTCTCCTCCCTCTTGTTGATTCTCCTCTCCTGGTTCTTGAGCTCGTTCCTGGCCTCGGTCGCCTCCTTCTCGAATTCCTCCCTCTTCCTGAAAATGCCCGCCTGGGCCTCGACTTCGGCGCTCTTCAGGACCTTTTCCGCCTGGCCCCGGGCCTCTTCGAGGATGCCGCCGGCCTTCTTTTCGTTGAACGCGACGCTCCTCTTGCCGAGAACGTGCCTGAGCCCGAATCCGGC
>JBFZBV010000481.1:0-6331 GCA_041308285.1 Planctomycetota bacterium
TGAACTGCGGTCTCCCGATTCCGATCTTCTCTTCCCCTTACCCTCGCTCATCCGAGCTTCTCCGGCGCCCTCTCGTTCCATGCAAGTCGTGTACGTGTACGAAAACGTGGACGGGAACGAATACGCGGCATGAAAGCACGAGTACGGGATAGCATGTCCCGCGGTGAAAACGACCGACGATACATCCGGGAGAATCAGGTCGCCCGCCGCCCGAAGAATCCGGACTCTTCACCTCCGGCGCTGCAGGCGGCGGGCGGGCGAGGGGCGGCGGCTTTTGCTTCTCCCGGAGGCATCCGGAAAGTACGATGGCGGCGGCAGAGGGGTTTCCCAGGGGCCGCGGGACGTCCGGGGCTCGGATCGCAGGCGAAGGAGGGCGGCGCTTCCCATGTCGCTGTTGGACGGCATTCTGGGCGGAGTGAAGGCCACGGCGCTCGAGGTCGTGTTCGTCATGGGCCCGCTCTTCCTCTTCGCCGCGGCCCTGCACCTGCTCGAGCGGTTCACGTCCAGGCGCCTGTCCGAGCGGTTCGGATGGTGGTCGCTGCTGTGGACCGGATGGATAGGCACTCCGATACACGAGCTCAGCCATGCGGCGGCATGCCTGCTTTTCAGGCACGAAATCAAGGAAATCGCCCTTTTCAGGCCCGACAAGAGGACGGGATGCCTCGGGTTCGTCAACCACACGTACAACCGCAGGAATCCCTGGCACGTGGCTGGCAACTTCTTCATCGGCGCGGCTCCGCTGTTCGGCGGCGCCGCCGCCATGTTCATCGCGCTCTACATCTTCTTCCCCGCCGCAGGCAGGGACATCACGAGGTCCTGCGTGCCCGACAACCTGGTGTCCGGGAATTTCTTCTCCATGATGGGCGGTTACGTCGAGTTCAGCGCCGGCGTGTTCCGCATTCTGCTGAGGGAGGCGTCGCCTTCCTCCCCGTGGCTGTACGTGTTCCTCTACCTCGTCCTCAGCATCGGGAGCCACCTCGCCCCGAGCGTGAAGGACATGGAGGGCATGGGCACGGGCCTGGCGGTGTTCCTCGGAATCCTGCTCCTGGTCAACGTCGCGGCGGCCCTTTTGGGAGGGGCGCCGTCGGGGGCAGTGCTCGCCGCGGCGCGGTTCCTGAGCCCCGTCGTGGCCCTGTTCGCCGCAGCGACCGTCCTGAACGCCGCCACGGCCCTGATCGTGCTCTGCGCCACGCTCCTCGCGCCCGCGCCCGGACCGCGGTGATCTCCATAATCACGGTCACCAAGAGCATTCAAGGAAGCCCCGCCCCTTGGGGCGGGGAGGGTCACTTCGGGTATAAGGGCACCGGGCAGGGGATTTGCCCGTACGCGAAGCGTCTTGACGGCGGTCCGGCTACTCCAGCCAGTAGTTGGGCGATTCCTTGGTGATTTGTATGTCGTGCGGGTGGTTTTCGGTCAGGCCGGACGGCGTAATCCTGATGAACTTCGCCCTCTTCTGGAGCTCGGATACGCTTCTTGCGCCGAGGTAGCCCATGCCCGCGCGCAGCCCGCCCACGAGCTGGTACACGTATTCCGAGAGCGGCCCCTTGCACGGCACGCGGCCCTCGACGCCTTCGGGGACGAACTTCCTCGCGTCGGCCTGGCCGTACCTGTCTGCGCTGCCCTCAATCATGGCGCCGAGGGATCCCATCCCGCGGTACACCTTGTAGCTGCGGCCCTTGAAGAAGACCTTCTCGCCCGGGCTCTCGTCCAGGCCGGCGAAGAGGGATCCGACCATGACGGACGAGGCGCCGGCGGCGACGGCCTTGGTTATGTCGCCGGAATGGCGGACGCCGCCGTCGGCGATGACAGGGACCTTGGCCTTGGACGCGGCCCTGGCGCAGTCGAATATGGCCGACATCTGGGGCACGCCCACGCCCGCGATGACGCGGGTCGTGCAGATTGACCCGGGCCCGATTCCGACCTTGATTGCGTCCGCGCCCGCCTTGATGAGGTCCGCCGCGCCTTCCTTCGTGGCCACGTTCCCCGCGACTATGTCGATGTCGTACCGCTTCCTAATCCACTTCAGCATCTCGATGACGTTCTTCGAGTGGCCGTGGGCCGTGTCGATTACGATTACGTCCACCCCCTTCTCGATGAGTGAGGAGACCCGCTCCTGGTCGCGGACGCCGCAGGCCGCGCCGACGTTGAGCCTCCCGCGCGAGTCCTTGGCCGCGTTCGGGAACTCCTCGAGCATGTTGATGTCCTTCATCGTTATGAGGCCCGCGAGCTTCCCTCTCTTGTCCACGAGGAGCAGCTTCTCCACCTTGTTGTGGTTGAGTATCTCCCTCGCCTCCTCGAGGCTCGTCCCCTTCGGCGCAGTCACCAGCTTCTCGGATGTCATGACCTCCGAAATCCGGCGGTCGAGGTTCTTCTCGAACCTGAGGTCCCTTATGGTCAGTATCCCCCTGAGTTCGTCGCCTTCGACCACAGGGATTCCGGATATGTGGTAGTCCCTCATAATCTCCCGCGCCTTGCGGAGCGTCTCGCCCGGGGGGAGGGTGATGGGGTTCTCTATGACGCCGTTCGCCGATCGCTTGACCTTCTCGACCTCTATGGCCTGCTCGGTCACGGTGAGGTTCTTGTGTATGACGCCGATGCCGCCTTCCATGGCGAGCGCGATGGCGAGATCGGCTTCCGTGACCGTGTCCATGGCGGCGGACACGAGGGGGATGTTCAGCGCGACGTGCCGGGAGAACTTCGTGGAAGTGTCCGCGTCGGCCGGGAGTATCTCGGACTTCTGCGGAAGGAGCAGCAGGTCGTCGAAGGTCAGCGTGAGCGGGAAAACGGGTCTGTCCTGGGGCATCGGAACCTCCTATCGCCGCCGCCGCTGCGGCTCGAACGGGCCCGGCGGACAGGCCGGGCCTTTACGTTATGCGGCCGCCGCTCGGGAACGCGAGACAGGGTTCCTTGACGGCCTTGACTTCGTCCAGCCTTCCGACCGGCGTGGTCGCCGGCGCGGCATGGAGCTTCTCGGGGCTCTTCGACGCCTCCTCCGCGATGGTCCGCATGGCCGAGACGAACTCGTCCATGGTTTCCAGGTTCTCGGTCTCGGTGGGCTCAATCATGAGAGCCTCCTCGACGATGAGCGGGAAATAGATTGTCGGCGGATGGAACCCGAGGTCGATGAGCCTCTTGGCCACGTCAAGCGCCCTGATGCCGTGCTTGCGCGCCAGCGACTTGGCCGAGAAGACGCACTCGTGCATGCATCTCTTCCCGTAGGGCAGGTCGTAGTGCTCCTTGAGGGATTCCATGACGTAGTTCGCGTTCAGGACCGCGTTCTCCGCCACGCGCCGGAGCCCCTTCGGCCCGAGCCTCTGGATGTACGTGTACGCCTTGAGCATCACGCCGACGTTGCCGAAGAACGACCTCACCCTGCCGATGGATTTGTCGGCCCTCGCAGCAATCTTGAAGGATTTGCCGTCCTTGAGCACCCGGGGCATGGGCAGGAAGGGCGCGAGCCTGGCCTTGACGCCGACCGGCCCGGACCCGGGCCCGCCCCCCCCGTGCGGCGTGGAGAACGTCTTGTGCAGGTTGAAGTGCATCACGTCGACGCCGAAGTCGCCGGGCCTCGCAAGGCCCAGGATGGCGTTCATGTTGGCGCCGTCCATGTACAGGAGGGATCCGTTTTCGTGCATCATCGCCGCTATCCGGACCACGTTCTCCTCGAACAGCCCGAGCGTGTTGGGGTTGGTCAGCATGATTGCCGCCACCTTGCCGTCCAGATTCGCCTCGAGGTCCTTGAGGTCCACCAGGCCGCGCTCGTCGGACTTAATCCCCCTGGTCGTGAACCCCGCGAGGGTGCACGAGGCCGGGTTCGTGCCGTGGGCCGAGTCCGGAATCAGGACGACGTCGCGGTCCTCGCCGGCGTCGTCGAGGAAAGCCTTGATAATCAGGAGGCCCGTGAACTCCCCGTGCGCGCCGGCCGCGGGCTGCAGCGTGACCGCGTCGAATCCGGCTATCTCACCCAGCACCCGTTCGAGGTCGTAGATGACCTCCAGAACCCCCTGGGCGCACTCGGCATGGATGTACGGGTGCAGGCCGGTGAAGCCTTCCAGCGCGGCTACTGTCTCGTTGACCTTGGGGTTGTACTTCATCGTGCAGGAGCCCAAGGGATAGAAATGCGAGTCCACGCCGAAGTTCTTGCGGCTGAGCCTCGTGTAGTGCCTGGCGACTTCCGGCTCTGACAGCCTGGGCAGGTCCGCGTCGCCGGTCCTCATGAGCTTGGCGGGAATCATGTCCTCGATTCTCGGCCCCCGAGCCTCGGGGACGTCGAAGCAGCGCCGCCCGGGCTTGTCCTTCTCGAATATGGTCTTGGGCTGTTCCATGTGGCGCAAGTCCTGTCAAACGTGCCTTGTTTCTTCCTCGAGGGCTTCCCTGAACAGGTCGATTTCCTCGTTGGTCCTCCGCTCCGTGGCGGCCACGAGCATGCAGTCGGCCATGTCCGGGAACCATTCGCCCAGGACCGGCCCTGCGAAAATCCCCCTCCTGGACAGCCTCCGGACTATGGTCGCCGCGTCGCCCGGGAGCTTGAGGGCGAATTCCTTGAAGAAGGGCCCCTTGTAGGCGAGGCTGATGCCCGGGACCGACCCGAGCCTGTCCGCGAGCCTGTGCGCCCTGGCGGCGCAGAGGTTCGCGGTCCTGCGCAGCCCGTCAGGGCCGAGGGTCGCGAGGTACACGGCCGCCCGCAGCGCGCACAGCGCCTGGTTCGAGCAGATGTTCGACGTGGCCTTCTCCCTGCGTATGTGCTGCTCGCGGGTCTGGAACGTGAGCACGAAGCCTTTCATGCCGGCGGCGTCCTCGGTCATGCCCACTATCCTGCCCGGGATTGACCTCACGAACTCCTCCCGGGCGGCGAGGAACCCGAAATGCGGGCCGCCGAAGGACATGTAGTTGCCCAGGCCCTGCCCCTCGCCCGCCACGAGATCAGCTCCCATCTCCCCGGGAGGCCTGAGCATCCCGAGCCCTATCGGGTCGGACAGGGCTATGAGCAGTGCGCCGCACGAGTGCGCCGCCTGCGCGATCGGCTCGAGGTCCTCGACTATTCCGAAGAAATTGGGCGAAGCGGCGGCCACGCAGGCGACGTCCGGGCCGGCCAGGCGGGAGAGGGCGGCCGCGTCGGTGACGCCTCCCGCGGCGGGAATGGTCTCGATGAGCACGTCCTGGTGCGTTGTGTAGGTCTTCAAGGTTGCGATGTATTCCGGGTGAATCGTGGACGAGACGAGTATCCTGCGCTTCTTCCTCTTCTGCGAAGTCCAGGCCGTGATTGCGGCCTCCGCGAGCGCGGACGCGCCGTCGTAGAGGGATGCGTTCGATATGTCCATTCCCGTGAGCCTGGCAATCATGGTCTGGTATTCGAAGAACACCTGGAGCATGCCCTGGCTCGCCTCGGGCTGATAGGGCGTGTAGGCGGTGTAGAACTCGGCCCTCATGGACAGCTGGTCCACCGTGCTCGGCACGAAGTGGTCGTAGCATCCTCCCCCGAGGAAGCATGCGCCCTGCAGCCCTCGGTTCGCGGCGGCGAGGGATTTCATCCTTGCCAGGACCTCCATGTCGGACATGGGGCCCGGAATCCTCGCGTCCCCGCTGAACCGGGTCTCCCTGGGCAGCTGCGCGAAGAGGTCCTCGATTCTGGACACGCCGATTGTCTTGAGCATCTTCTCGACGTCGGCCGGGCTGTGCTGGACGTACGGCATTCAGGGAGCCCTTCAAACTCAAGGCGGCTCGGGGGGGGCTACTCCCCCTCGGCCTCCACGACCTTCTCGTAATCCTCGGCGGAGAGGATGGCATCGATTTCGCCAGGGGCGGAAATCTCAATCTTAATCAGCCAGCCTGCGCCGAACGGATCCTCGGACAGCGTCTCGAGATTGTCCTGAATCTCCGTGTTGACTTCGAGGACCTTGCCGGAAAGCGGCGCGTTCAGCTCGGCCACGGCCTTGACCGATTCGATTTCGCCGAAGCCCTCGCCGCGGCCGACCTCGTCCCCGATGTCGGGGAGATCGATGAAAGTGAGGTCGCTCAAGTGCTCCACGGCGTAGTCGGTGATTCCGAAAACCGCCTGCTTGTCCTCTACCTTCGCCCACTCGTGCGACTTCGTGTATCTCAGTTCCGTAGGCCTCATCCTGTCCTCCATCAAACCGACCGGAAAAGCCGCCCGGGAATAAGCCATTCCTTTTAACAAACAGACTCGGCGCAAGTCAATATTATGATGCGCGGGGGCAGCGATGAAGAGTCGCGCGCGGAATCGTCCGTGGCTGTCGTCGGGAGCGGGGTTCTGGGGGCTCGTGGATGACTGACAAGATGGAGTGAACGTACTTCCCCGTACTTCCCCTTA
>JBFZBV010000482.1:0-3829 GCA_041308285.1 Planctomycetota bacterium
TGCTTCCGTACAGCATCACCCTGTCCACGTCGGCGATGCGGAGTTTCTCCACGACCGTGTCCGCCTTGCGGACCACGAACTCCTCGCCTTCCAGGCCGAGGACCACTCCCTGTTCCATGAGAGCCAGCGTGCCCATCAAGCCTCCTTTTCCGGCATGGGCCGCGAATGCTTCCGCGTCTGATTCCGGCTTGTCAAAGACGATTCGCCCCGGCTTGTTCCCGCAAGCCTGGGCGTATATAATATTAGTGCGGCATCAGATAGGAGCTTTCCCATGGATTTGAAGCTGAGGGTAATAATCGAACAGGACGAGGACGGAACCTTTGTCGTCGAGTGCCCTACGCTGCCTGGTTGCGTCTCGCAGGGCAGAACGAGGGAAGAGGCGCTCGCCAATATCCGCGACGCAATCGCCGGGTACTTGGAAAGCCTGTCGAAGCATGGAGAACCCATCCCTCCGTCCATCCGAGAGGAAACAATCGAGATAAAAGTATGAGCGGCCTGCCGGTCGTTTCGGGCAAGGAAGCCGTCAAAGCCTTCAACCGAATCGGTTACCTCGTCGATCATCAATCCGGCAGCCACATCATCCTCCGGAATTCGTCAACTCCCTTTCGTCGCCTCACCATCCCGAATCACAAGGAACTGGCCAAGGGGACGCTTCGATCTTTAATCCGCGAAGCAGGTCTCACAGTCGAGCAGTTCAAATCCCTCCTTTGAAACCGGGCTCATGCGCCTGCGGCTTTCTTCTCCGCGCCGCCCATAGGCAACTGAATCGCGGAAGGCTTCCACGCGAGCGAAGGCACCTCGCCTTCGGCCTGGCTCAGGACGAACTCCCCCTCGGGGAAGGTTACGCGGTCCACACCGGCCGCGCGCATTGCCTCGAGCGCGGAAACCCGCAATCCGGCAATCTCCTTCTCGACGTCCCTCGCCCTCTCCATCAACGACCCGAGCCTTCTGCACAGGGTCTCTATGCTCTCGCCCCTGGCCGGCGCCGCGGGAACCGCCGCGCATTCCGGCGGAAGCGAGGCAAGGTGCCTCAGCGGGTGCGGGTACGTATCGGTGCCGTCCGTAAACAGGCAGTCCCCGCACGAGTTCGCCGCCGTGCCCGGAATCCTCTGCCTCATCCTCGGGCAGGAGACCGGGTTGCCCGAGAGCTGGGATTTGAGGAACTCCTCGGTCCTGACGCCGGGACAGCGTTCGAAGAGCCAGTTGACGGCCGGGACGCCCCTTTGAAGATGGCCCAGCGTATGGCGCAAGACCACCCTTTCGTCGTATGTGAGGACCCTGGATTCGATTGCCTTCTCCTTCACGGCCGAAAGCACCGGGCAGGACTTGAGCAGGTGGGAGATTTCCCGGTCAGTTTCGAAATCAGCCTCGGTCCAGGCGGGGGCGGGAACCGGAAGCGGCATGCGCCCGACCTGCCGGTCCGCTTCTTCCGGCTCGGCGGCGTCGTTCGTGATGGCCGTTCCCGCGGAAGCGGGCGCTGCGGCCCGCCTCCTCAAATCCATGACCGCTGCGCACAGCGCCTCGGACCCCAGCCTGGCGGCAGATCTTATGATTCCATGCGGGTCCCCTGCGGGGAGGCCGTCCGGGCCCAGGATTCTGCTCCATCTACCCGTCCGCCTGTGCATACCGAGCGGAAGCTTGATGAGGTTCCCGATGCCCGGTCCTGTCCGGGCCTGTTTCGGGAAGAATTCGATTCCGATTCCCGGATCACGGCCCGGAAAGGCCTGAAGCGCCGTCTGGCCGAACTGGAACGCTATTGACCCGTCCACTGGCTTCTCGAGAAGCACCCAGAGGTGCCTCCCCTTATACCCGCTTTCCTCGATTATCGGCTCCATTCCAAGCTGCGAAAGGAAATCGCGGAGCCCGTCCGACACCCTGACCACGGCTTCCCTGAGGGCCCGCGCCTTGGCGGGGTCGCCCTTGACCCTCTCCATGGCCGCCTTGGCCATGTCCACGTCGAACGCCATGAAGCTCACGGTGTTGTCGAGCCTTACGACGTACACGCCAAGGGTAGTCGCGCCCACGAGGTGGTCCCTTGCGGGTTTGAAAGTCAGGGGTTCATGAACGGGGGAATATCCGCCCTCGGCTTTGGCCTGGTCCCACCACTGGCGCGCGTAGATCCCTTCCCGGCCGGAGAACGCATGGAGGAAACGGAACACCTCGTCGTCAGACGGCGGTTCGGGTGCCTTATGGGCCTGGATTTCCCCCTGCTCCTCCCCCGGGTGCGAGAAATCGTCCTCGTCCTGGGTCTTCAGCGATTTCTCGAGCTGTGCAACGATTTCCTGCGGGATTCCGGATTTCGCTGCGATACCGATTGCGGAGGCTGCGCGTTCGGCAAGGCCTTCCCTTCTCAGGATTGCGACCACCGACCGTATTGATGAGGGGTCCGGGTCGCCGAGGGAAACCGCGCGCTCGAGAAGCTCCACGGCCCTCTCCCAGTCCCCTTCCTCTTCGAGCAGCGCGGCGAGGCGCCGCATCGGGGCAGGGTCGCAGGGCGAAGCCTCGATTGCGGCCTCCCATTCGCGAACGGCCGCGGCGGGCAGGCCGAGCTGCTCGGCGATTTCGGCGGCTTCGGCGTGCGGCAGGCGCGCCTCCGTGCAGAGGAGCTCCCCCAAGGCCTCCCTGGCCTCGTCTTTCCTGCCCGACCACGCCAGCCGCCGGATTTCCTCGATGCTGCGGGTTTCCATCTTCCCCTCCATCGGACTCGGGCGCGCCGGCAAACAACCGCAGGTTCCGCCCCGCCCGGTTGGCGGGGAGCGGGCCTTGGCTGCGTGCCTGGAGTCCGCCGCGCTGAACGAGGCTGCGCCTCGACCTTCAGGACGGTCCGAGGACCGCCCTGCATGCCCAACGACAGGCCGGGAAGGAAGCGGTCACTTGCTTCTCTTGGCGTCTATCGTCCTTGCCGCTATCTTCACGGCCTCCCTTGCAGCCGTAGCCGCAGCCGTAAGCGCTACCTTTTCCAGAATCTTCCTCCCCAGAGTCGCGCCTGCCGCCGCCAGAATTGCGGGAATCGCCATTTCAGTCTCCTTTCAATCCTTTGCCCTTCTTCCTATCCTCTAGAATCTCGATTCCATCGTGCGTCATGCGCATGAGCTTGCCTCTGCACTTGAAGACAATCCCCCTGGAGGCCTTCGGTTCGTCTGCGACATATTTCACGAAACTCTTTGTTTCCCTGAAGGTTGCGGACGTGCGTCTCAATGCGCAAGCCATGCCGATTGCAATGTAAGCTACCGCCCTGACCGCGATTTTCGTCAGAAAGTACGCTGCGAAAAGAACGCAGACCATCACGACTCTCTCGATTCTGTCCGTCCTTGTCATGCGCCTGTCATCCATATTGCGAGCAGACCTTCCGAATGCTCTTCCTGCAAAGGAAACGCTTGCGGGCGCGGAATCTTACATGGAATTCGATTCGCCCGTAGGGTTTGCCACCCTGCATTTGCTAAACTAAGAGGAATTCCATAACATGTTGGGACAGAGGGAGCTGATTACAGTGCACGGCGCGTATAATGACCCGGGTGAGCCTCAAGTTACGTCTCTGTTTGGTTCCGGCTCGCCCGGGTTATGAACCTTTCAGCGTAGTCAGCTTTTCTCGCTGATTAAGAGAATATTCTATGGGCACCCCATTCCTAATAACTGCTCTAGGCGTAGGGAAATACGAAAAGGCGCGATGGACGTTTCTAGGTCAGGCATGGGAAAGCCGATTCCCGGCGGTTGCGCTTGCCCGAGCGCTCACTCTCGAATCCTCTCCCTGTCTGGTGCTCGCCACTGACAAAGCCAGTGAGCAATGGTACGGCCCTCTTTCCGCCGAATTGACCGAAACCGGAGTTCT
>JBFZBV010000483.1:0-4956 GCA_041308285.1 Planctomycetota bacterium
TCCACCACCGGGAGGGCCAGGAACTTGTGTCGCGCCAGGAGTTCGTGCGCCTCGAGCACGGTCGCGTCCTCGGGAATCGTCACCACGCGCCTTATCATGACGTCCGAGAGCCTCTGGTCCAGCGGGGCCGTCAGGAGGCGCCGGGTCGGGACCACGCCCAGGAGCAGGCCCTCGGAGTCGACCACGTAGAAATAGACTATCCTCTCCGCGACCCCGTGCGCCCTGATGTCGTCCAGGGTCTGCCTGACCGTCGAATCCTCCCGCAGAGTCGCGACGTCCTTGCGGGCGACGCCGCCAATCTGCCGCTTCATCTGGTCATTCATGGTCAACCTGCGCAAGATGCCAATGTAGGGTCCCGGTCAACGACGACAGCATACTCCGAACGGTCGGCAAGGAACAGCGGCAGGAGTGCCGCCGCCCCGCGGCCCGGCCGGGGCATCAGGGGCGCCTCACGGACTGCCCGGCCGGGCGGGTCTGCGAGTGATCCGGAAAGACCGGGACCCCGTCCGCCGGTTCGATTCGCCCCATGACTCCGTCATGACACTCGATGCACTCGAAACCCCTCTCGGATCCGTCGTGGGTCCCGCGGTGGGAGTGCTCCCTGACGCAGTCAGCGAGCGCGAATTCGCGGCAGGCCAAGGCCTGTTCAGCCTTTGAAATCCGCCCTGTCCGGCCTTGGTTTTACTACCGACATCCACATCTCCGGGTTCTTCATGGGCTCGAAACCGCATTTCCCGTAGACCCCCTGTGCATCCCTGGTGTACAGGTACCACTGGTACACGTCCTTCAAATCGGGGTGGGAAAGGGCGAAGTCGACCATTTTCCTGCCGATGCCCTGACGGCGGCAGGCCTCTTCCACCACGACGTCCATGACGTACGCGAACCTCACCTTGTCGGACACGACTCGCAGGAAGCCTACCTGGCGGCCGTCCTCGGCGAAGGCCCCGACCGCCAGCGCCGAGTTCCTTATGCCCTTCTCGATTTCCCTGGCGGTGATGCCCGGGCTCCAGTACACCTTCGAGAGCATTTCCCTGATGTCGCCCATGCGGAAGTCCGCGGATCTGGAGCTCAACTTCACCTTCATCCCGCCCTCCTCCCGGCCTGCCGCGCCGCAAGCCTCGCCCGGCGGACCCGCGGCGCCGGCCGGGACATTATCGCAGGAGCCTGAATACCGGTCCAGAAGCATGCGTGGGAAAGGGCGTCTGGAATCGAGTCCCCCTCCCAGATGAGCAATCAGCCCTTTCGCAGGCCTGAACTCCGGCGCTCGGACGAGAAGGCCCGGACCTGCCTTCAAGCCCTGCCGCCACTGCGGGCGAAAGATCACCACCTACGAGGCGGTCGCGGGGTAGGCGCGTTGGCGCGTTTTCAATATCAATCGCCTTAACTGGCGCGTTTTTCAATGCGACGAAAACGTTTTTTAGTATCCGGCCCAACGGGCGTATTCTCTCTGCTTGCGGAGAATAGAGGTTGTATTCTACGTATCCCGTGCGGAGAATAGTTGATTGTGCGGCGGACATCGGATATTATCACCGCACAGGACGCCTGAATTATGACCTACATCCACGAACTGCCGAAGTGGCCGAACTTCACCTGGGACACACAGTCCCTGACCCAGGCCCTCTCGGCAGTGCGCCACAAACAGGGCAAGCACCTCGGCAAGATGGAAGCCCTGGGGTTCGAGATGCGGACCGAGGCCAACGTCACCGCGCTCACCAGCGAAATCGTCAAGTCGTCCGCCATTGAGGGCAACCAGCTCGACACCGATGAAGTCCGCTCATCGATTGCGCGCAAACTTGGTCTGGACGTGGCAGGGCTGCCCAATCCCGGACGAGAAGTCGAAGGCATCGTCGAGATGATGCTCGACGCCTCGCGGAAGTTCGAGCAGCCTCTGACGGAGGAGCGGCTCTGCGGGTGGCATGCGGCGCTCTTTCCGACAGGCAGAAGCGGGATGGATCGCATCACCGTCGGCGCGTGGCGCAAAGGCGAACACGGACCGATGCAAGTTGTCTCGGGACCCATCGGCAAGGAGCGCGTGCATTTCCAGGCCCCGGGCGCGGAGCGTCTTTCCGTCGAGATGAAACGCTTTCTCGACTGGTTCAACCGGTCGTCCGGCACGGACCCGGTGCTCAAGTCCGCCGTGGCGCACTTCTGGTTCGTGACGATCCATCCCTTCGACGACGGCAACGGGCGCATCGCGCGGGCGATTGCCGACATGGCGCTCTCACGAGCCGATGGATCGAAAGATCGCTTCTACAGCATGTCGGCGGCGATTGAAGCGGAGCGCAAGGAGTACTGCCTCCAGCTCGAATCCGCCCAGCGCGGTTCGCTCGACATCACCGCCTGGCTGGCATGGTTCATCGGAAGTCTGGATCGCGCCATCGATGCATCCGACATCCTGCTCGCCTCGGTCCTGCGCAAGGCCAGACTCTGGCAACAGATTAACACAAAGCCCGTCAATGAGCGCCAGCGTGAAGTCATCAATCGCATGCTTGAGCACGACTGGAAGGGGAACATAAGCTCATCGAAGTACGCGCGTCTCGCCAAGTGCTCCCAGGATACGGCGCTGCGCGACATCAGGGAGCTGCTGGAACGGGGCGTCCTCGTCAAAAACGAGAGCGGCGGCCGGAGCACGAGCTACCGGCTGGCCGACCCCGACGAGGCGTGACAAAGCACTCGTCTCGCGAGTTCCCGACCATCCCGCGGACGCTGTACGGCGATGGCCAGTCCTTCCTCCACAGTGGTAACCGACGTTGGAGGTCTGGTAGATTCCGAGGCTCGTGGTACGGCTGCTCGTACATGAAATCCGGGCTCAGGGACGTCCCTGATGAAGGAGTGGCTCGGCAGGAGCCTCGCCCTCCAGGGGCGGACAGGGGCATTTGGAGGGGCCATGACTGGGAGCCTCTCTGCATGCTGTTCATGTCCGACTCCCGATTCTGGAACCGCGATGCTGAGCCTGATGCGCCGGCTGCCGTCAGCGGCGGACGCTGCGGCTATCCTGCAGGCCAGTGCAGGAGGTTCTCGGCAATCCTGCCCCGGGCTATGTCCCGGCCGTCGATTCTCAGCGCAAATCCCGCCCCGTACCGGTCCGGCCAGTCGTCTATAATCCTGCAGCCCGCCCCGCCGGGCGTCTTCGTGCCTATGTGCGCGACGTAATGACTGATGGTCAGGTTGCGGCCGTGACGCTCGAAGAGCCCGTCCTTCCACGATTCGATTTCCGCGCCGTTGCCCGGGAAGATATTCGAATATTCCTCGATGAACAGGTCCATCCCTACGGGTTTCTCCTGCCAGGCGGTCAGTTCGATGGGGCGCCCCGTAGCGCCCTTGCGCATGGGAGACAGGACGAGCGGCACGCCGTCCGCCGCAATCTGCATGAGCACCATCATGGCTTCGCCGCCCGGCTCCAACAGCGCGTCCAGTTTCCCGAGCAGGGATAACGTGAATTTGTTGCCGTCCGGGCCGCCGTTGGAGGTGATTGTCCCCCCAATCCCGTCCGGGGTCGGAACAAAGGGGGGATTCGCGAGGATGAGGTCATAGGATTTCGTGGGAGCGAAGGCCCCGATGTCGCCGATGATGATTTCGTACCTTTCCGGCTTGAATCCGTTCAAACGGGCGTTCTCGCGCAGGAACTCCTCAGTGCGCGGGTTGACGTCCAGGAAATCGACGTGGCCTGCGCCGCATTTGAGCGCCATGAATCCCAAGGCCCCGCTGCCTGCGAAAGGCTCGAAAACCGACCTGCCTGCGATCCATTCGGTGCGGTTCATCATGAAGTTCATCAGAATCCCCTGCGGACCGCCAAGGGGCAGGATGCGCAGCGGATCCGGCTTGCTCATCGTCTCTGCGACGATTTCCAGCCCGTTGCCGAATCTGAACCTGATTCGGTCGCCTTCCCTCGTGCAGGATCGGTTCAGCAGATTGGGCAGAGACTGGTCCATGCGGAACTCCATGTTCTTCCCGACACAAGGGAGGCGTCAGAAGCTTCAATCACCCGGTTCGAACCTCAGCTCCCTGGCATTCCATCTCAGGCGATCGACGCAGCCCTCAAGCCACTTCGCCCACCTCGACCGCTCGCTCTCCCACTTCCCGGGAGGAAGCGAGAAACCGATGTCCACAGGCCTGAACTCGGGCATTGGATAAGGCCCGTAAATCCTCCCGAGTCGGGAGACTTCGAATCCCCCCTCCGGCGGGTAGAATCCGTAGTTCCCGGTCGAAACGAGAAGCAGATCCAGGATGACCACGCCTTTGCCCGGCGTCACGAGCCGGTCAACCAGGGCCTTGAGCAGATCCTTGGTCATCAGGCGGCGCAGGGAATTCCTGGCAAGGGCGATGTCAGGGTCTGCGGGATCCGAACGGCAGATGAAGTCCAGTATCGCCGGACCGGCCTCGGTGATTCCAATCTGCATTGCCGCCGAAATCGCGCACCGCCTCGCGAGCGCCGGCCCCTCGGAAACAGCCCGGACGAGGACGGGCGCAATCTCCTCCCGTTTGTTTTCGAGCATTGCGACGGCGAGTTTCCCCGCAGGCGCGAATCCGGCCTCCTCGATGCTCCTGGCCATCCAGAGGATCCTGGAATTGACCTCGCCGAACTCCTTCCACCACTCGAGGAAGCTCTCGACTGCCGCATGCTGGTCTGCGGCTGGAAGCGCGGGATTGAAGCCGAATTCCCGTCCGGCAATCGAAGAAAGTGCATCGACCAGCGCGCGCGAATCCCGCGTATCCGGAACTGCGCGCTTGAACCTCTCGAACAGGGGCATCAGGGCCTCCTTCTTCCCGATGCGCCCGAGCGCAGAAGCCGCGAGCCCCGCAAGGACGGGGTCGCCATTCTCGAGATATCCGATGCATTCCCCGACCGGAGCGTATTCCTGGCCGTCGAGCCAGTCCATGTAGTAGAAGATGGCTCCCGGATGCCTCAGCGTGGCGTCGTCCGCCCCCAGGTTGTGGAGCACCGCCGCTGCCGCC
>JBFZBV010000484.1:0-3172 GCA_041308285.1 Planctomycetota bacterium
CGAAAGGCGCAAAAGGGTGCATCATCACGAGGAGCCTGCGCATAATCTCGAGGAGAATCGCGTGGGAGTTGAACGCCTCGGGCCCCGCCTCGGCAGCTTTCCGGACCGCCGCATCGACGTACCATCCCGAGAGCGCGCCGCACACGAACCTCTGCAGGGCCCAGGCCGCGTCGCTCACCCTCAGGGCCTCGAGCGAGGCGGTCCAGGAATCCACCAGACGGCCGAACTCGATGAGTATCCAGTGATCCTCGACGAGAAGGGACCCCTGCTGGACGGGCTTGTAGCCGAACCTGGGCAGGTTCCTCACGAGGAAGCGCGAGACGTTCCAGACCTTGGACACGATTTTCCGGCCGAGCGAAAGCTTTCCCTTGGAGACGTTGATGCTGCCGCCGGTCGAAGCCGAAAGGGCGAGCGCGAACCTCACCGCGTCGGCGCCGTACGCGCCGACCATGGCATCCGGGTCGACGCAGTTGCCGAGGACGCGCTTCATCATCCGGCCCGTCTCGTCCGCCACGGTCCCGTGGACCACGACGTTCTGGAAGGGCAGTCTTCCGGCGAGGGCCTGCCCCACCTGGACCATCCTGAAGATTCTGCTGCGCAGGCCGCCGCCGTCCACTGCGACCGCGGCCAGGGGGAAGTACTGCTTCCACGCGTCGCCGCACTCGGGCCAGCGGAGGACGCCGAGCGGCCAGAACGCCGACGTGAATCCCGAATCAAGCACGTCGTTCTCCGTCCTCAGGTCCGTCGAAGCGCAGTTCGAGCACTCGGTTATCCTCTCCCTCGTCACGTGGGTGTTGCCGCAGACGTTGCAGTAGACGACCGGCACGGGGATTCCCCACCAGCTCTTCCTGGAGACCAGCCAGGGCCTCGGCCTGTCCAGGGCCTCGAGCAAGGCGTCCTTCCACGTCTCCGGGAAGACCCCCATCTCCTCCGCCCTCAGCTTCGCCGCGGCCTTGGCGGAGGCGGCGGAAAGGTCGAGGAACCACTGCTGGGAAAGGACCCTCGTCACCGGCGTCCTGCACTTCGCGCAGTGGTCGACGAGCCTCGGATAGCCGCGAATCACCTGAATCAGCCCCTCGTGCTCGAGGTCCAGGATGATTTTCTCCCGCGCGTCGGGGAGCTCCAGCCCGCCGTACCTCGGCACGAACTCCCTGACCCTGCCGTCGCTCCCCGCCAGCGGGCGGGCGGTCACGCCGAGCGCGATGCACGCCTCGTACCCCTCGCGGTCGAGGCCGGAGCTGAGCGGGAATGCGCCCGTCCCGAGCTTCGGATCCACTCCCCTGAAGGGGAGGACCGGCACCTCCGACCCCAGGAGGGGGATCCTTACCTTGAGACCCAGGAGGTTGGCGTACCTCTCGTCGGCAGGGTGCACGGCCACGGCTCCGGCGCAGCAGAGGACCTCCGGCACGGCGGTCGTCACGGCGATGTATTTTTTTTCCTCGCCTTCCCGGCCCGGGATTTCGAATTTCACCTGCCAGAGGGTGCCTTCGACCATGAGGGGCTCGGGGGCGGCTACCTCCGACTGGCACCGCGGGCACCAGTCGAGCAGTTTCTGGCGTCGAGAGAGCAGTCCGGCCCTGTCGAACGCCTCGAAGCCCTCGTACACGGTGGCCGTGAAGGAAGCATCCAGCGTGAAAGGCTGCCTCGTCCATGTGCCGGACACGCCCAGCCTCGCGAGCTGGCCGCTGATTTCCGGCTCGCACCTGGCCTTCCATTTCCAGACCTCGTCCAGCAGCTCGTCGCGGTCAAGGTCCTGGATGTTGATGCCCCTCTCGGCGAACTTGGTCTTGACCAGGTTCTCCAGTATTTCCCCGGCATGGTCGAAGCCGGTCTTGAGCAGGACGTCGAAGCCCTGGAACCTCGAGAAGCGCGCGAGCACGTCGACGACGACTGCGTTCAAAGCGTTGCCCATGTGCAGCGGGCCCGTGATTGCCGGCGGCGGCACGATGTAGGCCCTGGGCCGCACGGGGTTCGCCCCCGGCGCGAACACCATGTCCTTCTCCCAGGACTCCCTGATTTTCGATTCCGCCGCGAAAAAGCTGAAAACCTTGTCCATCCGCCTCCGCCGGTCCGGCGCGGCCGCGGCGCCGGAATGCATGCCGGCGGCTCTGCGCCGCCCGGCAGGGCGGCAGCGGGAACGCACGCCGGCATATCCGCCGACCCTGCCGCCGACGCGCAATACTATACCGCGGCCCGGTCAGGCGGCGCAATCTCGCCGGGCCCGGATTCGTTTTCCATCCGCCGGACCGGGGCCGTGCCCTGCGCCACCGGCGCTCCGCCTCGCCTCCGCGTGGAGGCGCGAATAACGCTCGACTCCGCGTAATCCGTCAAATCGAGACGACCGCTTCCCTGCAGGGCGGGGCGTGTGTTATAACCTGCGCTTGCAGGTATAAGGCGGAACGATGTCCGGAAAGCGTGAAGTCGCAGCCAAAGCAGACAGGATCCCCTCGTTCATCGTCATGGACGTGCTCGACCGGGCCGTGGAGATGCAGAGAGCGGGCATGGACGTGGTGCACATGGAGGTGGGCGAACCGGATTTCGACACTCCCGCGGGCATAGTCCGGTCGGGCGCGGCGGCACTCGCCGGCGGGGCGACGCACTACACGCACTCCATGGGCATTCCTGCGCTCCGCGAGTCGCTTGCCCGGCATTACAAACGGAAGTACGGCGTGGAGGTCGATCCTGCGAGGGTGATTATCACCATGGGATCATCCCCGGCAATGCTCATGGCTTTCGGCGCGCTCCTGGACCCGGGCGACGGCGTAATCGTCCCGGACCCAGGCTACCCGTGCTACAGGAACATGATTGAATTCCTCGGCGGATCGCCCCGGCCCCTTCGGGTGCGGAGGGAGGACGGGTTCGAATACAAGCCGGCGGAGATCGGGAAGGCGCTGAATCCGGGAATCAAGGCGATAATCGTGAACTCGCCCGCGAATCCCACGGGATGCGTGTGTTCCGGGGAGGTGCTGGGCGCAATCGCCGGACTCGGCCCTCTGGTGATATCCGACGAGATATACCACGGCATGACCTACGACGGCGCGCAGGACCACACGATACTCGAGTTCACGGACGACGCCTTCGTGATAAGCGGGTTCTCGAAGCTCTGGGCGATGACCGGGTGGAGGCTCGGCTGGATAATAGCTCCCGCGGCGTTCATCCGGCCGCTGCAGAA
>JBFZBV010000485.1:0-4450 GCA_041308285.1 Planctomycetota bacterium
GCCGCGTCACGGCGCGCGCGGACTCGTGGTACTCGAACTCCGGGAACCGGCTGCGGAGCGCTTCCCACATTGCCGGATCCACCTTCGTCGCGAGCAGGCTCGACCCCTTGGAGGCAATCTCCTTCCATATCGCCCCGGCCTGCTCCGCCGTCTTGGACATGCAGAAGACCACCTCCGGGAATCCGCACCTCATCTGGCGGTGGTGGTCCACCTTGGCGAACCCGAGGTCGGCGAACGGCAGCTGGCGGAGCGCCTCAATCGCCTCGTCGACGCCGGTCCCGCCGGATTTCACGCGCTCGAGCAGTTCCCTGATCCTGCTTTCAATCACGGCATTCTCCTTTCCGGTTCCGGCCCGCCGCGAAGGCTGTACCGGCATCCGCAGTAGTCCTGGCGGGCGAGGCCCAGTTCCTTCGAGATTCTCACGGATTCCTGGAACCCGCCCTTCTTCTTGAAATCCGTCTCGAGGAACCGCACCCCGCAGGACGCGGCGGCCTCGCGGCCGGCCTGGAAAACGAGCGACGCACGCTTGTGCGGGCTCACCGTCAGCGTTGTCGCGAACGACCCGATCCCCATGCCCGCGGCGGCGGCCGCCGTGCGGCCGAGCCGGAGCCTGAAGCACTTGAGGCACCGCGGCCCGCCTTCCGGGCCGGGTCCAAGAATCCCCGCGGTTTTCTCCCACTCGTCCGATCCGGACGAGTCCGCCGTGATCTCGAGGGCCGACGACCGGGCGAAGGCCATGGCCTCGTCGAGGCGCTTCAGGCGCTCGCACTCCGGATGTATGTTGGGGTTGTAGAAGAACAGCACCGGCTCGAAGCCGGACGACGCGAGCGTCCTTGCCGGGGCGGTCGCGCAGGGGGCGCAGCAGACGTGGAGCAGAGCCTTCTGCATCTCCGTGGTTCACTTCATACACGATCATGCCGGGGGGTGCAGACTGACGCGGAGATTATACTCCAATGTTGCATGAACAAGCGCCCCGAAAGGATATGAAGCCTGTTCACCGCAAGAGGGCACGTATACATTCGGTGAACCCATGCTCCTCAGACCCTGATTTACATGATTTAGATGCTGATTCACATGATTCTGGTCGGAGAAAGTTTCGGCTCACCGTGAAAGAACGGATTATGTCAGTGGGAATACGGATTGCCGTGATCCTGGCGACTAGAGCGCCCCACAGAGTGGGGCGGCTACATCCGCCGAGGGGGACTGGATTAAGAAACAGCGCTTCCTGTCGGAAATCTGCAGTCGAGAATGTTGGAATTCAATACTCGCCCCCTCACCCTGCCCCTCTCCCCTCGATAGTCACTTCGTCGAAATATTATTGTAGAAATTGAAAGGATATTCCGCTTTTCACGCGCACAGCGCGTGTTATAACCCGGACGAGCCTTGCTTATTTGGTTCCGGCTCGTCCGGGTTATGGGGAGAGGGTAAGTGCTCGTGAATCCAGGAGTTACGATAAACTGCCCAGGGCGCTAAGGTCGCCCTCTCCCTTGGGGAGAGGGTCGGGGTGAGGGGTGTTTCTTATAAGCCCCGTGCCGGGCTGCCCGGGGCGCGGCGATCCCGTTCAGGATTCGTTATCTCTCGCCCGCTCGCGAACCTCCGGTTCGATATTTGACTATTCTCCTCAGGGCGCTGCGAGGTTTGCGCAAAGCGCAATCCCCGCAGCGCACAACAGAAGTTTGCGAAGGGGGTTGCAGGGGGGAACGCTTTTCAAAGGGTTCCCCCCTGCATTCCCGCGGCCGGCATTGCTTTGACAACCGGCGTCCGGCCGAATACATTCGTGTGACCCATTGCCCGGACGAGCCGGAACCACCAAGGCTGGGCTCGTACGGGTCACAACGCGCGCTGCGCGCGTGACAAAGAGACGCGGCGAAATGGAAGCAAAGGGCCAATTGGGAAGAATCGGCGACTACTACGTCGTCCGCAAGCTCGGCGAAGGCGCCATGGGAGAGGTCTACGAGGCGTACGCAGAGGGGTCCGAGAAGCGGTACGCCATAAAGGTCCTCTCCGAGGAGCTCTCGAGCCAGAAGGAGAAGGTCGAGAGGTTCAAGCGCGAGGTCTCGGCGGTCGAGAAGCTCGACCACGAGAACATCGTCAAGGCCTACGCCATGGGCCTCCACGGCACCCGCCATTTCTTCGTCATGGACTACATCGACGGGGAGTCCATGGACAGGATGATCCTCAGGCAGGGGATTTCCGTTGTCAACTCCGCCAAGTTCGCGGTCCAGGCCGCCAGGGCGCTCGAGCACGCCCACGAGAGGGGCGTCATCCACAGGGACGTCAAGCCCAGCAACCTCATGGTGGGCAAGGACGGCAAGGTCTATCTGACGGACTTCGGCATCGCCCGCGAGGCGGGATCCGCCGCGCTCACCGCCGCGGGCCAGGTCATGGGCACGCCGAACTACATGTCGCCGGAGCAGGCCATGGGCCGGGCTTCGGAAATCGACCGCTTGAGCGACCTCTATTCCCTGGGCGCATCGTTCTACGAAATGCTCACGAGGTCCGTGCCCTTCACCGCGGACAACCCCAACGCGATTCTGAGGAAAGTCGTGGACGAGGAGCCCATCCCGCCGTCGCGAATCAACGGCAGGGTCCCCAGGGCGCTCGAGCTCGTGGTCCTGAAGAGCCTCAGGAAGAAGAGGTCCAAGCGCTACCGCGGCTGCGGCGAGTTCGCGGACGACGTCCAGCGCTGGCTCGACGGCCAGCCCGTGAAGGCGCGCGCCGAGACGCCGCTCGAGAAGGCCGCCAGGTTCGTGACCCGGCACAAGGGTTTCTCCGCGGGCGCGGCGGTCGTCGCGGTCCTCGTCGTGTGCCTCGCCGCCTTCCTCAGGATGTCCGCCTCCGCCGCGGAGGAGGAGCGGCTGAAGAAGGCCGCTCAGGCCGAGGTCCAGGCGGCCGGCCTTGTCGAAGAGGGGTCGAAGCTCCTCGACAGGGGGAAGCCCGGGGACGCGAGAATAAAGTTCCTCAAGGCCTCGGAGCTCGCCCCCGGCAACGTGGACGCGGTCATCGGGCTCGACAAGGTGGAAGATGCCCTCAAGTCGGCCAAGGACGAGGAGCTGCGCAAGGAGAGCTCGAACAAGGCAATCAGGTTCGCCGCGGCTGCCGATGCCTTCATCAAGCGCGGCGACGCCGAATTCAGCAAGAGAATCGAGACCCTCCGCGACCTCCGGGCCCTCGTGGCCGGGAAGGGCGACAACTTCGAGGGCACCCTGCGCAACTCGCTCGAACTGAGGCTGGCGGAAATCGGCAACAAGGCCAACGTGGAGTACAACGCCGCGCTCCGCGAGCTCGGAAACGCCCTCCTCGCCGACCCCGACTGCGCGGAGGCGCACCGGGGCATGGCCAGGGTCCACATGGTCCTGTGCAGGCTCCACATGTACGAGGCGGACGACACGCAGGACTACCTCCCCGTGCAGAGGGATCTCATAAACGTCGAGCTCCACGACCGCGAGAAGTTCTTCGCCAAGGAAGTGGCGGAAGTCAGGAGGCGCCTGTCGTGGACCTGCACGGTGAGTTTCGCGGTCACGCCCGCGGACGCGAAGGTAACGATCGAGACGTGGGACCTCTCTGCAGGCACCTGCCCGCCGCCGAGGGCAATCAGCCAGGACGACCTGAACCTGCCCCCCGGGAGCTACGTGATGACTTTCGAGGCCCCCGACCGCGTCACGATGAGATACCCGGTTTTCATCAAGCGGCCGGCCTGGGGCACGGAGGGGGCCGCCACGATTAACGTCGACTTCGAACTCCTCGTCTCGTCCCCCGACCTCGAAGGCATGATCTACGTTCACGAGGGTTCGTTCTTCTTCGGCGGCAAGGAGGGAATCAGGGGCGGAAAAAAGCAGTATGGGACCATCATATCGTTCTTCATCGACAGGACGGAGGTCACGAACGCCAGATACAGGGAGTTCTTCGAGCACGTGAAGAAGACCGGCGACATGTCCTACTTCCCCGCAGGGTCCCCTCCGGAAATCAAGCCGCCGCCCTTCTGGCACGACGACGGCTTCTCGGGCCAGGACATGCCGGTGGTGGGGGTGACCTGGTTCGAGGCTTCGGCTTACGCGAAGTGGGCGAAGAAGAGGCTCCCCTCGCAATGGGAGTGGGAGAAGGCCGCCCGCGGCGTTGACGGCAGGATATACCCCTGGGGAATGCACTTCGACGAGACGAAATGCGTGCACGAGCGAAACCCGGCCGCCGGCAAGCTCTCCCCCGTCGGGTCCGTCGAAGCCGGCAGAAGCCCCTACGGCCTGCTCGACATGGCCGGGAACGCGACCGAGTGGGTGGCGGACCGGTTCTACCAGACCGAATACTACCTGAACCTCGGAGGATCCTTCCGGGATCCCATGGACCTCCTCAGGGCGCCGTCGAGGGACATGACCAACGGGTCGAGCAGGCTCCAGTTCATGGGTTTCAGGTGCGTGAGGGACGTGAAGTGAGATCCGCCGCCCTCGGGTCC
>JBFZBV010000486.1:0-4512 GCA_041308285.1 Planctomycetota bacterium
GGCCGCCCGCGCCGCGCCCCGGCAGGCCCGGGCCATGCCACGCGCCGCGCGCGTGGAGACGGGCTGGGGGCTCCGTCATTTCTTCAGGACATTGCCGGTCATCGCATCCACCTTCCGCGGCAGCCATCCGCGGCGCATCACGACCCAGAAGGTGCACAGTGTCGCGATGATCGTGGAGACCGCGATCAGGACCGTGTACCATCCCGCGTCGTCCGGGGTCATCCTGAACGCGGGATTGGACATCACGGTCGCGATGGTGTTCGGCACCAGGAAGGCGGTGCCCAGGATTGTAATCCACGCGACGGCGTAGGCGAGCTTGTTGTTGAGGAGTTGCAGCTGGTTGTTGTAGATGGACTGGAGGACTTCGAGGCCGGAGGCGAGGACCTCGGACATGTGCTCCGCCAGGGAAATCTGGTTGGAGACGTCCTCTGCCAGTACCGAGAACCTCGCGAGAAGGCGAGGCGCGTCGGTGACGATTTCCGGGTCCCCGAACCGTAGGAAGTTCACCACGTCGAGGCTGGCCCAGAGGCTGTTCAGATACGCAATCAGCGCGTGCTTCATCTGGTAAATCTCGATTCCCAGCGCGGACCTGGGGATCTCCGGGTCCAGGAGCATCCTGGACATGTCGTCGCCCTGCTCCTCGATGGATCTCAGGCCGTCGAAGTTCCTCTCGTTGTTCTCGTTCAGGACCCTGTAGAGGAGAAGCGTGATTTTGTCCGAAGGCGGCGCCTCCTGCGGGATTTTCCGCATGAATGCGTCCGCATACCTCGCGAACCGGACGAACCTCTGGACCTCGGATCCGTGGATGGTGAGGACCAGGCCGTTCTTTACGAGGACGAACAGCGGGTGCGAGGCGACCGTCAGGGCGGAGACCCTCACGGAGGGCAGGAGGATGCCGAGTTCGGTGTCCAGGTCCTCGTATCCCGATATCGCTCCGGTCTCGACCAGGTGCATGAGCGCCGAATACAGGGCGGGGGAGAATCCGAAGTCGGAGATAATCTTCTCCGCGGACGGGCTTAGGTCCTTCAAGGTGAAGTTCACCCAGGCGATTGACGCCTCCTTGATGCAGTCGAGGAATTCGGCGGGCTCGTCGCCGGTGAGCCTGACAGGCCGGCCGCCCGAGGCAGGCTTGGCGACGCACACCGCGCGCTTCAGGTGCAGGGCCTCGGTGTCCTGCCTGCCGGGGCAGGAGACGGAGTTGCGCTGGGGCTCTGTGCTTGCTTCCGGAGGGACGCCGCCGGTTCCAATCATCGGACACCTCCCGCAAAGGAATCGGGTGACTTGCGACCCGCAGATTATATCGGCCGATCCGTCCGAGGCAAAGGATTGCCGCGGCGCCGCCGGGGCCGGGCGCGTTGGAAAAGAGTTGTGTTTGCCGTGCCCGCATCTATAATACGCGCTTGTCGGGCCCCTGGACGCGCCCGGCGGGTTTTGGAGGTCCGCCGATGAGATTCCATCACGCCGCAACCCTCTTTGCGGTTGCGTGTTGCATCGCCCCGGCCCCGCTGTTCTCAGGGTGCAACTCCTACACGGGCAACGTCAGGACGGAGCTCGTGTCCGAGGAGAGGGTCGAGGAGAAGATCTCCAGGGACAATCTCGACATAGAGACGCTGAACCTCCCGACCCCGGACAAGCCGTTCGTCAAAATCAAGGTCTCATGGGTCTTCCGCAAGGAATACAAGATTCAGAAGACCTTCAAGGTGCTCAGGGAATACTACCCCTACGACGCCGCCACCGAGATTCTCGAGGTCGTCTCCTCGCCCTTCATGTTCCTCCTCTCCCTTCCCGTGGGCCTTTTGATGGCTCCGACCGAGCTCCTGGTCACCAGCGGCGAGAATCCGGGCGAACTAATATCGTGGCACCTCATGAAAATGCCCTTCGAGTTCATCCACCCCGGCTTCAATTCCGACGACTGGGCCCTCAAGAAGAACGTCTACGGCAAGCAGGCCTCGTTCGAGGACACCGGGACGCCGAAGATTGAGGACAGCCCCCTGATTGAGGAGAAGACCGACAAAATCGGGAAGGGCGCGAAGATCACCGTGGTTCTGCCGGACCTCAACCGGAGCCTGGCCCTCAAGGCCGACGATTCCGGCACCGCCCTGTTCAGAATCACCGAGGGCATGGCCGCCCTGTCCCAGGAGGGCAAGCCGCTGACAATCAGGCTGAACATAGCATTCGCGGACCGCACCGCCACCAAGGACGTGGTGATTGAGCCGGCCGCGCTGACCGAGATATACGAGAAGCTCATGCTGGGCTAGCATTGGATTGAGGAAAATCCGAATGGTCCGCAAGTCGTTCGTTAACGCCGCGGCCGCGTTGGCCGTCCTTATGGCCGCCGATGCGGCATGGGCGGATTTCGGCCCCCTGGGCCCGGACGCGGAATCCCTCGGCAAGGGAGGCGCCTGCGTCGCCTCGGCCGAGGGGCCGAGTTCGGCCTACTGGAACCCGGCCGGCGCCGCGTCGGGACAGAGCGGATTCGCCTTCCTCTTCTCGTTCGGGATGCTCCAGAGGCCGGACTTCTCCGTGAACGAATACGGCGCGACCGGCAGGCTCTTCCTCGGCATGTCATGGGTCACAGAGGGCGAAGAGGCCGGCAAGCCCGGCATCCTCGGCCTTTCCCTCGCCTTCGGGACGCCCTACCCGCGCTTCGAGTACAACGGGACCGCCGGCGTGGACTTCGACAACGGCGGGAGCGGCTGGCTCACGATGAAAGCCAGCGAGGACTATTCCGAAATCGCCGCCGCCGCCGCCCTGACTCCGCTCTCCGGGATTGAGACCCCGCTGGGCGGATTCGGGCTCTCCGCGGGGCTCGGCCTCGGGCTCGGCTTCACCTCCTGCGAGGCGGCCGGCGGAATCTACTCCTCGTCCGGCATGATGCTTCTCGACAACATGGAGTACTCGGGAATCAGCGTCTGCTTCCCGGTGTCGCTGGGCGTGGTGGCGTCGCTCAAGTCCGACGCAATCGGCATATCGCTGGGCATCAAGTACCGGGGCGTCATTTCCGCCGGCAGCGGCGAGGTGTTCGATTTCCAGGACCGGTACTCGGTCGACGAGGCCGGCGCCTTCATGCCCCCGCCGCAGGAAGGCGTGGTCGGCGTGTGCGCGACGTTCTTCAAGCGCATCTCCTACTCGCTCGAGCTCTCCTATCTCTTCTTCGACGCCGCCGACGAGTTCCCCAACCTGGTGCCGCACAACTACCCGACCGTCAGGTTCGGCTTCGAGTACAGGGCAATCGGCTCGGAAGAGGGCGGTGCGAACGCCCTCTTCCTCAGGTTCGGCTTCTCCCAGTCGATAATCGGCTCCGACGCTGCGGCCTCGATTTTCACGTCGGAGTCCACTGGATTCTATCTTGGGATTGGGGTCAAGGCCGGCCCCGTCCGCGTGGACTTCTTCTTCACCCAGCAGATTCCCGGAGAAGGCGACGTGGACACGGATGCCACGCTCGCGGGAATCTCGGTCGGAATCGGGTAGATCCGGTTGATGGATGCAAAAATGGACTTCGAACAGCTAGCAGGCAAGGAGTTCGCAGGGCTCAAGGTCGAGAAGCTCCTGGGCAAGAGCATTGCGGGCCTGGTCTACCTGGCCCGCAAGGACAACGCGGTCTTCGCGCTCAGGGTCCTGCCCCCGAAGCTTCCGTCCGCCATGAACGAGGCGGCGTCGGCCTTCAACCGCGGCCTCGAGACCGCGCTGGGCCTGAAGAGCGAGAACATGGTGCGTATTCATTCCACCGGCGAATACAGGGGCCTGCAGTACGCGGTGCTCGAGTACGTCGAAGGCAGGTCCCTGCACGACGTGCTGCTGGAGAAGGGGCGCCTGTCGCCCGGGGAGGCGGCCGCATTGATGCGCGGCATCCTGCTGGGCATCGGCGCGGGGCACGGCGCCGGGCTGGTCCACGGCAGCCTCTCCCCCGCTTCCGTTTTCGTCACCGCGAAGGGATTGGCCAAGGTATCCGGCTTGGGATTCTCGAAGAGGCTCCTGAGCCTCGCCGGCGTCTCGATGCCGGGGTACGAGGTCGAAATCGCCGAGTACATGTCCCCGGAGCAGATATCGGAATCGGACGTCGACCACAGGTCCGACCTGTATTCGTCCGGCATCATCTTCTTCGAGATGCTGAACGGCACCCCGCCGTTCAGGTCGGAATCCATGATGGCCGTGAGGATGATGCACGCGACCGAGGAGCCGCCGGACCTTTCGGAATCAATACCCGGCGTCACGCCCGGCATGGCCGCCTTCGTGAGGAGGCTGCTCGCCAAGGAGCCCGCCGACAGGTTCCAGTCCGCCTCCGAAGCCCTCGCCGCGCTCGCCGCGGAGTTCGGCACCGCCCCTGCGGCCGCCCCGCCGGCGCCGGCCAAACCCGCCGCCGCGCCCGGGCCCGCCAAAAAGCCGGCCGGAGAAGCCGCCTCATCCGGCGGGTCCATTCTCGCGGCGATGTTCTCCACCTCCGACGAGGCGGATACCTTCGCGGTCGCGGAAGAGCCGGCCGCCCCGCCGGCGCCGGCCAAACCCGCCGCC
>JBFZBV010000487.1:0-7767 GCA_041308285.1 Planctomycetota bacterium
ATGATTCTGATTGACAACGTGTTCTTTTGCCACGGCTCGGGGCCAATCCGCGAACTCAAATGGCTGGCGGGAAAAGACACGAAAACCATGCTTGCCGACCTCTGCGACGTGGTGGACCGTAATATCACCGACCACGGCCGCACGCCCTTCGAACTTGCGAACCGGCGCATCGCCCTGGCTCTGTTCCACCCAATCTACATACCCTTGGAAGGCCAGGTCGACGGACAGGGGGACAGGAAGCGGGTAAGGGACCGGGAAAAGGAGCCTGACGACAGGGAGACCAAAGAGCCTTCGCGGCGCCCCGGGAGAGGCGGCGGGAGCACCGCGGGAGGAGGCGGATCGGCGACAAGCGGCGGGTAGCCCGGCTCTCAGGTGTTTTCGGATTTCGCCGGCCGACGCCGCATGGCCGGCGCCCCTCGCGGAGAGGTCTAATGGCGACTTCGACAAGCACGCGGATGGCACCGGTCTTATGCCAATGAGGAATGAGATGAGAATGGCCTCGCTTGCGCCAAGAGCCGTATTCCTGCTCGGAATCCTGTGCGTCGCCGGCCCCGCCTACGGGGCTGACATGGCGCAAAAAGTCCGGGAAATGCTCGAAACCAAGGACATCCAAAGAATGTGCGCTATCAGCAACGAGCTGTCGGACATTGTCGGACCGAAAGATCTCCCCACCCTCGCCCGATGCCTGAACGAGGCGAAAAAGGGCCAGAACGTCACGATCCTTCTCCATCTCATGAACACGGCCGGCGAAGAGAAGGCAGTGCCGTATTTCCGCGCGGCTCTGGCGCACAAGGTCTTCGAGGTCAAGGGCGGCGCGGCTTTACAACTGGCAGGCATCGGCGAGATGTCGTGGGCAAAGGAATTCCTGAAAGCAATCGCGGACCCGACGAATGATGTGACGGATCGCAAATTCCTGGTAATGCCTTTCTCCCACCCGCTGGTCCTGGGGCAGCAGAATTCCGAGGTCCTGGGGTATCTGATTGATGTAGCAGGCAAGATGCTGAAAGCCGATCCGCCCGATCCCGGAGCCGACGGCCTCACCGAACTCATCATACAAATCTGCGGCCGCGCGAAACGAGGCCGTTTCACCCAGTTCTTCCGGGACGCCATGGAAGCCGGCGGGCCGCTCACGAAATCGGCCGCGGCCGCCGCGCTGGTCCAGCTTGGCGATCCGGCAGGACTGGACTGGATTCTCAACGCTTACAAAACCGGCGCGAAGAGCGACAACGACCTTCTCAGGAATCTGTGGTGTCTGTGGGGCATACGCGGGAAGAAAATGAACGATCTCCTGTCGCTCGTTCTGAAACAAAGCGCAAATCCCCAGCTGATCCTGCTGGCCATCAGACTGCTCGGAGAAAGCCGTGATCCGAGCGTAATCGACCTTCTGAAGGAACGAATCGCCGACAAGAATGAAGAGATTGCCGGAGCCGCCTTGAAGGCTTTGGGCTGCTGCGGAGAGCAATCCCTGATTCCGTTCTGGAAGGAACAGCTCGGGAGCAAGGATGCCCTGGTACGGGTCCGCGCGGCGTCGCAGCTCCTGGCTTCGGACCAGCCCGAAAGCCTCCCCATCCTGCTCGAGGTTGTGAAAGACAGGACGGCGGACGCGAACGTGCGCATGGAAGCGGTTTTGGCCCTGGCAATGAAAGCCTCTTTGGAATTGGTGGAGCCCCTGATGGCCGGGCTCGAGGATCCGGAAGAAAAAGTCCGCAAGTCCTGCTGGGTCGTACTGGAAAAGGTTTTTCGCGCATTCTTCCCTTACAGGGGCCCGACCGCTTTCGACTCTGACGCCAACGCTTCCAATCCGCGTTCCGGCGGCAGCAGGATTGACCCCAAATCAATCAAGGACGTTACGCCGGATATGATTAAGTCGCTTCGGGATTTCTGGAATGCCCGCAAGTAGCCATACGGCGAACTGCCGCCGGACCTTGGATGTCGAATCGCCCGCTTCGCGCATTTCACACGCGCGGCCCCGCTAAAGGCAGGAGCATCCCATATCCCATATCATCGTTTGCTTGGGGGCGTCGCGGGCCCTGTCTTCGATCGGGGAGTGCCTTTCGTGCTCGAGCCTGGGGGAGCCCCGAATCGGGATTGGTTTCTCGAAGACGCCCGGGCCGCAGGTCGAGACCGCTCCGGACACGCCTCTGATTGAAAGCGCTGCAGTTTTTAGCTGTTCGATGCGCCCGCCACCCGATATATTCCCTCCCGGTTTTGAGGATGGACGATGGCATCGAAAACGCATCCGGCTTTCGACAACGACAGGTATCTCGCCGAGCAGACCGCAGCCATTCTCGAGCGCGTGGAACAGGCCGGAGAAAAACTTTATCTCGAATTCGGCGGCAAGCTGCTGTTCGACTATCACGCCGCCCGCGTGCTGCCGGGCTACGACCCCGACGTCAAGATTCGCCTCCTCAAGGGGCTGGCGGACAAGATCGAGATCGTGTTCTGCGTCAGCGCCAAGGACGTGGCGAAAGGCCGGATTCGCGGCGATTTCGGCATGACCTACGACATGGCCACGCTGAAGACACTCGACGACCTGCGCGACCAGGGCCTGCCCGTGACCGCCGTGTCAATCAACCGGTTCTCCGAGGAGCCCGCGGCCAAGGTCCTGATGAACAAGATACAGCGGCGCAGGATCCGGGTCTTCACGCACGGCGACATCCAGGGGTACCCGACGGACGTGGACCGCATCGTGAGCGACGAGGGCTACGGCAAGAGCGCCTACATCGAGACGGAGAAGCCGATCGTAATCATCACCGGCGCGGGGCCGGGCAGCGGCAAGATGGCCACGGCGCTCGCGCAGATGTACCACGACCACCGCCGCGGCTCCAACGCGGGATTCGCGAAGTTCGAGACATTCCCGATCTGGAACCTGCCGATTCAGCACCCCGTGAACGTGGCCTACGAGGCCGCGACAGCGGACATCGGCGACTTCAACATGGTCGACCCGTACCACCTCTCGGCCACGGGCGTGACGGCCATCAACTACAACCGCGACGTGGAGAACTTCCCCATCCTGCGGGCGATTCTGGAGCGCATCGTGGGCCGGGGCGGGAGAATCAGGATGTACAGGTCGCCGACGGAGATGGGCGTCAACAGGGCCGCCTCGGGCATAGTCGACGACGGCGCGGTGCGCGAAGCCGCGCGCCAGGAGATAATCCGCCGCTGGTTCAGGTACCGCTGGGAATACACGATAGGCGTGGAACGGAAGGAGACGGTCGAACGCGCGGAGACCCTGCTAAGGCAGGTCGAGGCGAGGCCGGAGCAGCGCCGGCCCGTGGTCCCCGCCAGGGAGGCGGCGAAGCGCGCCGAGACGGCAGGCAAGGGGAACGAAGGGATGTTCTGCGGGGCGGCGATTGAGATCTCCGAAGGCGCGTGCATAACGGGGAAGAATTCGCCCCTCCTCCACTCGGCCTCCGCCGCTGTCCTGAACGCGGTCAAGACGATTGCAGGCATACCGGACAGCATCCACCTGCTCCCTGGGGCGGTCATCCGGAACCTCGCGACGCTCAAGCGGGACCTCCTGGGAATGGAAGCGGAAAGCCTCGACGTGGAGGAAGTGCTGATCGCGCTCGCCATAAGCGCCGCGACCAATCCCGCGGCCGAGGCGGGGATGAAGGCGTTGCCCGCACTCCGGGGTTGCGAAATGCACATGACCCACATCCCGACCCAGGGCGACATGGTCGGACTGCGGCGCCTCGGCCTCAACGTCACCACGGACGCGGAGCTCACGCCGGGCGGGTATTTCCTGCGCTGAATTAGAGGAGCTGCGGTTTTCTCTGCCTAGTAATACCTAGTAATATTGTAATATTGGGGACAGTATACTTTCATTGCCCCGGCGGCAACGACGGAGGACGGCAAAGACGGCATGGCGAGAATAGCCCGAGTTGTACTTCCCGGATATCCGCACCATGTGCTGCAGCGCGGAGTGCGTTCGATGGACATTTTCCGCGACCAATCCGACCGGGAGAAATACCTGCGCCTGCTTGCCGAATTCGGCGAGAAGTACGGAGTCGATTTCTGGGCATGGTGCCTGATGACGAATCACGTTCATCTGCTTGCCGTACCAAGGGAGAAGGACTCCCTGGCCAGGGCAATCGGAGAGGCTCACCGCAGATACACGAGGCACGTCAATTTCCGCGAGGGCGTAAGGGGGCACTTTTTTCAGGAACGCTTCCATTCGTTCCCCGTGCAGAAGGATCGACATCTAATCGCGGTGGCCAAGTACATAGAACGCAATCCGGTCCGCGCAGGTCTTGTGAAGAACAGTGAAGACTATGCGTGGTCGAGCGCGAAGCATCATGTCCACGGTCATCATGATCCCCTTGTCATCAGGAGTCCGATATCGGACATGACCTCCGATTGGCGCAAGACGCTGGCCGCCCTTGACGACGGACAGGAGTTGAAAGCCGTCAGGCTCAGAATCATGACCGGGAGACCCATGGGCAAGGAAGGCTGGGTGGGAAGGCTAGAAAAACGGTTCGGCAGGCGCCTTTCGCCTCTCAAGCGCGGATGGCCGAAAGGATTGAAACGCGGGAAATCGAACTCCAAGTAATAAAAGTATACTGTCCCCGATATTCCCCGATATTCCAGACTGGAGGAAAGGCCGCCTGCCCCGGTCCGGCTGGTTATGGTACATTGGACTCGGCATCTCGCGGCCGGGCGGCAGGACCGCGGCAGGGGAATCGCGCGCCTCCGCTGATGCGACAGGCCGGAGGGGAGATGGCAATGAGCAGGGGAACGGGCGAAAAACGTTTGCGTCTGGAGGCGGCCTGTCTGCTTGCCGCAGCCAGCCTCCTGGGCTGCGGTTCGAACGACTCGGACGACCCGCCGCCGGACGGGCCCGCATCGGGCTTCAAGATTGCCACTTCCTGGTCGGCCTTCGAGCCGACGATTGCCGACTCGGGCGCAAGCGCAAAGGCCAAGGGCTACTACGGCGCGGTGTACGACGGCAGCCGCGTCTATTTCGTTCCCTGCCGCTGCGGGAACCTGACCACGGACTTCCACGGCATGGTGCTATGCTACGACACAGCGGCGGACTTCAAGAATTCCGGCTCCTGGGCCAGCTATGACGCCGGGAACACGCTGGGCAATCCGGCTAAACCTACGGTCGGATACGCAGGCGGCGCTTTCGACGGCAGATACGTCTATTTCGCGCCCTACGCCGACGGGACCGTGCGCCACGCCAGGGTCCTGCGTTACGACACCACGGGCGGCTTCTCCTCTTCCGCGTCCTGGAGCGCGTTCGACGCGGGCGACCTCGCGGGCATGCCTGCCAACAGCGGGTACGACGGCGCGGTGTACGACGGCTTGCGGTACGTCTACTTCGTCCCCTATGGGGACCAGAATTTCGCGCACGGCTTCGCCGTCAGATACGACAAGACCCAGGACTTCCTTTCTTCAGGCAGCTGGGAGGTGTTCTACGCCGGGGCGGTCGACGGGCTGGACACGAAAGGCTACTACGGCGGGGCCTTCGACGGCCGCTACGTCTACTACGTCCCGTTCGGCAACGGGAGCGACGTGTTCCACGGGAACGTGCTGCGCTTCGACACGTCCGCGGCCGGGGGATTCGGCGCCGCGGCCAGCTGGAGCGCCTACGACGCCTCCTCTGTCGACGGGCTCGCGACCGTCGGCTACAAGGGCGCGGCGTTCGACGGGACCTGCGTCTATTTCGTCCCCTTCCGCGACGGCCTTTCGAGCCAGCACTCCAGAGTCCTCCGCTACGACACCAGGGCGGGCTTCAAGATCGCAGGCAGCTGGAGCGCCTTCGAGGCGACCGGAGTAGACGGGCTGACGACCAAAGGGTACGTGGGCGCGGTTTGCGACGGTCGGTACGTGTTCTTCGTCCCGTACCAGCAGGACGCCTCGCCGTACGGCGTTTACCACGCCAACGTGCTGCGCTACGACACCTCGGGGGGATTCAAGGATCAATCCAGCTGGTCGGCGTACGACGCGGGGGGCGTCGACGGAATCAAGACGAAAGGCCTGAAGTACGGCTGCCTCGCCGGGAACTACGTGTATTTCGCCCCGTACAACTTCAACGACGACCCTGCCAACACGGGCCACACCACCTACAGCCGCAGGGCGGTAAGGTACCGCACAGACAATCCCTGATTAGAATCCGTTCCGGAAAGCATGAAGTACTGCCCTCAATGCGCCGCGCCCCTTGTGGCAAGGGAAATCGACGGCCGCACTCGCCAGGCGTGCCCCGCCGACGGCTGCGGATTCGTATTCTGGGACAACCCCACTCCCGTGGTCGCCGCGATAGTCGAGCTCGAAGGACTAGTCATCCTCGTCAGGCAGCCCAAGTGGCCCGCGGGATTCCATGCGCTGGTGACAGGCTTCCTCGAGAGGGACGAGACGCCCGAGCAGGGTGTGCTGCGCGAAGTGAAGGAGGAGCTGGGACTGTCCGGCCGCGTGGCTTCGCTGGTCGGCGTGTACGAGTTCATCCGGCGCAACCAGGTCCTGATTGCCTACCACGTCGTGGCCGAAGGCGAAATCACCCTTGGGACCGAGCTCGAAGCATGGAAGGCCGTCCCCCCGGGCGAGCTCCGGCCCTGGAACTCGGGCACGGGCCAGGCCGTCAAGGACTGGCTCGGCCGGAGGGCGAAGGAGAATTGAAATCCTTTCGAGGACCTGGGTGTCGGGACCTTCCGGGAGTGCGGCACGTGGATGGCGCTAACCGATTCCTGCCGCCTGCAGCACGCGCAGGGCGTTAAGCGTGACCCACTTGCTCGGCCTGCCCTTCTTCTCGACGTTGACCTGGAACCTGCCGTTCATCGTCTCCTGAAGGGCCCATCGGCCGTCCGCTCTGCGCCGGGAAAGGATCAGTTCCGCCGCCTCCTTCATGCGCGGGTCGCGGATGCCGAGAGAAAGCAGGATGAGCATTACTTCGAGGACGTCAGTCTGCCACATCCTCGGGAAGCCGAAGCGGGTCCAGCCGGGCTTCGCGATCCGCCGGAGGTCGTGGCTCTGCCTGTACACGTGATGCCTCAGCATGAACTCAGCCCCTGCGCGGATTGTCCTTTCGACTGCGGCCGAGCGCCGCTTCTCTGGAATCTCCGCCAGCGCCTTGAGGCCTTTCACGACCCCCATGAAGCAGGAATGGGTGCCGTAGCACATTTTCCAGCGGTTGTAGGGCCAATCGGCGGGCGTGGCGGAATCTCCGTCGTCGAAACGGAGGAAGCGGGCGAGCCATTCGATTCCGCGGTCCACACGAGGATCTCCGAAATCCCCGAGGCGGAGCAGGCTCCAGACCATGTTGCCGGTGAGGCATGGAATTACGCCGCTCGGAATCCCGCCGCCGGTGCGTTTCGCACGATGGTAGGAGAACCCTCCGTTTCCGGGATCCTGGCTGTTCGCTAGGATGAACTCGCATGCGCGGCGCACGCGCGGGTGGTGGCCGTCAGCGAAATGCTCCGCCAGGATTATCAGCTGCCACACCGTACCCCTGTACTTGGCCGTGTAGAAGGAGCCGGGCTTGTCCCAGCAGCCGGCCGGATCCTGCCGATCGAGGATTGCCGGAACGACGCCGGATTCCATGATGGCCGCGCGCGCCTCCCGCGCGTCCTTGCTCCGTCCGGACCTGCCGAGGAGCCTCGTCAAAGTCGCGTAGCGCACCGAGGGATTTTCGGGCTCGAGCAGCCAGGCGATGACGGATGCGTCGGGATTCACGGCTTTTCCCGCTCTCATGTTCTCATCTCCGACAGGACATACAGGGGGAGAGTATACAAGAACGCCCATGCTCAGCGGAACCGTGCGCGGCAGGGA
>JBFZBV010000488.1:0-3478 GCA_041308285.1 Planctomycetota bacterium
GCTGAGCATGTGCAACGTGTGCAGAATCAGGAGAATCAGTTTGCCGCGAAGCGGCATCAGGAGAATCAGGCACTCTTACTATCTTAGCGAGGCCCCAGTCCACCACGTACACCTCGCCGTAGTCGCCGACCATGACGTTGGCGGGTTTCAGGTCGCGGTGAATCACCCCGTGTGCGTGGGCATAGGCGACGGCGTTGCACACGTCCAGGAAGACGGCCAGGAGGCGGTGGCGGGTGTATTCCTTGCGGGGGTCTCTTTTACCCTGACCAGGCTGAGCATGTGCAACGCGTGCAGAATCAGGTTGATCAGTTTCCGCCCTCGCGTGATACGTCGAAGGCGGATCAGGAGAATCAGGATTAAAGAAACCCTTCGCCACCGCGCGCAGGATTTTCCCAAGGTCGCGGCCGACTATTTTTGTCATCGTGAAGTACGGGGTTTCGCCGGCATCGGATTTCAGAACCCCCATCTCGTGTATCGGGACGATGTTGGGGTGGGAGAGCCTTCCTGCTGCGCGGCATTCGACGAGGAACCGCTCCACGGCCGAGGGCGTCTTCGCGTCGGGCAGCATCATCTTGACCGCGACTTCGCGGCCGAAATCCGTGTCCACCGCCTCCACGACACGTCCCAGGCCGCCTCGGCCGAGCTCGGACCTGAACTCGTACTTCTCGCCTGCGGACTCGCGGAGCCTGCCGCTTTCGCGAGTGGGAGCCCCAGGGGCGCCCGGGGGGGATTCGACCGCGGTGTCGTCGCCGGTCGAGAAAGCGGCCTTCAGCCCCGAGGTGGAGACCTCCTGCTTTTTTCCGCCGCCGCCCTGCCGCATGTGAATGCTGCCCTGGCCCTGCTCATCCTGCAGGAGGCTTTCCAGGATGCGGCGCACGCCGTCGTCCATGGGGAGGGCTGCAAGGCTGGTCCAGGGGTCGCCCCCGTGACGCTCCATGTGCGCAGCGACCAGCCTGTCCAGGGCCTCCTCGGCGTCCCTGTCCAGGAATCCCATCCTGGCGAGGACGGCCGTGAGGGGTTCGCCGCGATCCCGGGCCCGGAGAGCAACAGCCTCTGCTGCCTGTTCCCTGGTCACGAAGCCCGTCTGCAGGGCCAGGACGACCTTGAGCAAATCCGATCCGGGCGCCATGAGACCCGCGCTCCAGTCCGATACTTGGCGGAAATATCCTGCAGAAATATCGAAGATATTCCGATTTCACGCGCGCAGCCCTTCGACAAGCTCAGGGCGGGCGCGTGTTATGACCCGGACGAGCCCGGCCTTTTCGGTTCCGGCTCGTCCGGGTTATGAAGAGGGGATTATACCAGAATCCTCCCGCCGCGTACCTGCAGCCCAACAGCCTGGAAAGGACCTGCCGGGCGGATCTGCGGCCGCGTGCCTCGCGGCAATCCCGATGCCTTCGAGATTGCTTCACCCCGGTCGGCGCTGATCGGGGTTCGCAATGACGGTATATGGCTAGTCGTGCAAAGGTTTTATCGGAAGAAGAGATTGGTTCGTCCGGAGAGCGGATTCGCGTCACTGCTCGCCCCGCCTGAGCGTTATCGCGGTGATCTCCGAGTCCCCTGCAGTCCTCACCAGCGGGCCCCAGATGCCGGTTCCGGGAGAGACGTGGATTGCGAACCTGCCCAGCCTGTGGAAGCCGCGGTCGAAGCCGCGGTAGATGATGCCCGTGATTAGGTTGAAGGGGAAGACCTGACCCGCATGCGTGTGGCCCGAGAGCTGCAAGTCTATGCCGTTCTCCTATGCGGAGGAAGACCACGGCGGAATGCCACACGAACACGTGCGATCCCACGAGCGCCGCGAGGGAAAGCAGGACAATCAGGATGCCCTTCAGGACCATGCCCAATCCGCCGAACAAATCGGGGCATCATACTAAATCTGCTCCTGCGAGGCTTGTCTGCTTCGAGGCGGAGAATAGACGAGACTCGGAATGATCTAGATGGACCAGCCGATCCCCGCGGAGAGGGTCATGCTCCCGCGCGAGGTCGCCTTCAGGAAGAACCCGGGCAGGCCTTTCTCAACGATTTTGAACTCCGCGAACACGCCCCAGCCCGATCCTTCCAGCTCTTCCCTGACGTAGATGGATTCCGGCCCGGACCCCCTCTTCGCCAGGTCCGCGGCGATTCTCGACCCGAGCCATTCGCCGCCGACCTTGAGCACGCCCCACCTGCCCACGTAGAGCCCTGTGAAGAACGAGACCGAGACCTCGGACGTGTCCCAGGAGCCGCTGAGCACCCTGCCGAAAAGCCGCTCGTTCGAGATGCAGGCGTCGAGGTATCTGCATCCGAGCGAGAAACCGAACAAGCACCTGAGATCTTCGGTCAGGTAGGCTTTCATGCTGTCCCGCTTGCCGAAGCCTCCGAGAAGCGCGAAGACCTCGAATGGATTCGCGATGGGACCGGTTCCCTTACCGCAAGACGCAAGTCCGAAACAGAATATTGCAAGGACTGTGATTGGATTGCAGACTGCCACCTCGAGAGGATCGACGGGATCTGTGCTGGCGTACTCGAACTCCGCTCCGGCCTGGACGCCCCAGTCGGTCAGGGCGGAGAAGTCCTCCCGGGGCTCGATTCGGGATTTGAAGAACGATCCCGGCCCGATGCTCTGGATTATCCGCTGCCGGCCCATGCCCACGAACACGCGGGCGATGAGATGCCCGTCCTTCTTGAACAGGTTCAGTCCGACGCTCAGCAAGTCCAGGGTCGAGGTCTCGCACCAGTGGCTCTGGTTGAGGTTGATGTCGCCCGTTTCCTTGCCCGAAATCCGCAGGCCCCGACAATCCTGGCCCCTGATTCGATCGAGGAAGTAGGATTGCCTGCCGAATGATCCCGAAAGCAGGGGAAGAAACGTCGCCCTTCCCTGTTTCCCGGCCTTTGGAGCGGCCGGAGAAGGCTCGGGAAACGGGGGTATTCCGTCGCCCGCATCCGGGAGCCCGGCGGGAGCGACGCAGAAGGAAGACAAATCGCAGATTTGCAGCGGCTCTTCGGCCGGCGCCGCGCAGGGCAGGGCCGCAAAAGCAATAACGATTGCAGCGAGAAAAAGCCTCATGACCCCCTCATAACCCGGACGAGCCGGACCAAATAAGCAGGGCTCGTCCGGGTTATAACACGCGCTGTGCGCGTGAAAAGCGGAATATCCTTTCAATTTCTACAATGATATTTAGACGAAGCGACTAATGGAGTCTCGCGCTTCCGCCGGACAGTTTCAAGACTCGAGCCTTCTGGATGGAGCCGTGGCCCCTTCGACTCGTCCGCCTCCAGCGGACTCGCTCAGGGCAGGCCGTGGGCAGACCTTGCTTATTTGGTTAAATTCCGGCGCCTCATCATGCGTCCCGCGTTGCGCGTAGCGGGCACAGCGAGACGGCAGATTCAGATGTAGCCACGGCACTCAGTGCCGTGATCCTGGCGACAGAGCGCCCCAACCCGCCTTCGCCTGCCGGACATTGCGAGGGCTTCAGCGGGCTTCGCTCCGGGGGCGGCT
>JBFZBV010000489.1:0-6872 GCA_041308285.1 Planctomycetota bacterium
TGCTCTTCCGATCTTAATGCCCACGGAAACGTTCTTGGGGTCCCGGGAAAGGACGTCCTCGCACACCATGGCGAGCCTGTCGTAGTTCTTGAACGCGCTGAAGACCAGTATCTTTACGTACGAAGGCAGGCTGGACAGCACAGAGAGGAGCTTCGGCGGGTATCCCTGAAGGTCGAATTTCTCCACCTCCGCCTTCCTGAGATCCTTCCTCGCCGGCGCGTAGTTGGGATCGAGGGCGAGGGCCTGCTTGAAAAGGTCGATGGCCGGGTCGAAGTTCTTGCGCGCGAGGTATTCCGTCGCCTTCTGGTACAGCTTGCTGACGTCCGCCATGTCCTCTTCCCCAAAGGAGTTGCGGTAGGAAATCCGCGCTCCCGGGTTCCGGGGCGCCGGAGCCTTTCTAGCACACCGCGCCCCGGCCGTCAAGGACTGCGGCGGACGGCCGCCGGCGCGGACTTCGGCCTGCGCCCCGCCGCGCCTGCCTGCGCGCGTATTGCCCGGCGCGCCCGTTATTGATATGTTATCCGCCGTTTGAGGCGGCCCTCATGGGAAAAGCCCTGATTCTCGATCCGGCGCTCGTCGGAAAGGCGGCGTTCGCCTCGTTCGCCCAGGCCGGATCCGTTGTGAGCAGGTTCGCCCCGGATCTCTGGAAGCGCATGGACCTGCTCGCGCAGCAATGCCGGGAGAAATTCGAGAACCTGACGCCTGCCCAGATTCCAGCCCTGGCGCCGGCAAGGAACTTGTACAAGGCCGCAGGCGTGGACCCCACCAGGAGGAGACCCGCCTCCGAGGCCCTCCTCAGGCGGGTCCTCCAGGGCAAGGGCCTGTTCAGAGTGAACTCCGCAGTCGACTGCTGCAACTTCTGTTCGCTCGAATTCCTGCTCCCCATCGGGCTCTACGACTCCGACCGAATCGACGGCGACGAGTGCGTGGTCAGAATCGGCCGCCCCGGGGAATCCTACGAGGGGCACGGCAAGGAGACGGTGGGGCTCGAAGGGCAGATTGTCGTTGCGGACCGGACCGGCCCGTTCGGCCATCCTTCGTCGGACTCGGTGCGGACCGCGGTGACGACCGCGACGAGGAACCTTCTGTGGATAATCTACGCGCCCGCGGACTTCCCCCAGGCCGAACTGGAGCGCGACATCGGATTCTCGATTGCGGAGATTACCGCGTGCTGCGGGGGCACGACCCGGCGAATCAGCTGACGGCAGGGGCAAAATGTCGGAAATCGTCTTTTTCGACCTCGACGGGACGCTCACGGACGTGCACAGCCCCTGGCAGTACATACACGAGCGCCTGGGTCTCTGGACCGGCCTTGGGGAGATTCATCTCGCCGAATGGCGCGCCGGTCTCATCGACTACAAGACGTGGTTCGATCTCGACGTGGAGATGTGGCGCGGATTCGACCGCAGCGCGCTCCTCGGCATCCTAGACTCGATAGGATTCCGGCCGGGGGTCAAGACCCTTCTCAGGGGGCTCAAATCGGCCTCCATACCCGCCGTGATTATCTCCAGCGGATTCACGCACGTCGCGAGGCGCCTCGAGACCTCCGCCTCGTTCAGGTTCGCGGAAATCCACGCCAACGAGATGGTCTTCGGCCCGTCGGGGAAGCTCCTCGGCGTGCGCCTCGGCGTGTCCGGCGAGAAGGACGGCGCGCGGAGCAAGAGCGCAATCCTGCGCGGGACCTGCGCAAGGCTCGGCATAGACCCTGCGGAATCGCTCGCGGTCGGCGACAGCGCCTCGGACACGCCCATGTTCCAGGCCGCGGGCTTCTCAATCGGCCTCGTGCGGGAGGGTAGCATCGGAGCGAAAGCGCACATGGACCCGTCCTCCCTGGGCAAGGTGATGGACTACGTGTGACGGAATATCCTTCCAAAGGGGCCGCCTCGGGATTATCCTTTCCCCTCGTCCCGCCGGGCACGCCGCAAGGCGGTTCCGGCCGGCATTGAGGACCAGGACGGCCGTGAACTCCGCGAACACGAGATTGGGCGCGATAATCCTCGCAGCATGCGCCGGCATCGCCGCATCCGCGTGCGGATGCGGCCTGTTCGAGACCGGCGACGCCCCGCCCGCGGAATCGCTTAATCCGGATTTCGAGCGGATGTTCCGCGACGCGGCCGGCAGCCTGGCGAAGACCCTGGAATCCGGCGGCGAGGAGGGCGCCGGGGAGGCGGCCTGCGCGCTCAGGGGGACCGCCGACTCCGAATCGGGCACGCCGAGGAGGCTGGCGGCCCTCTTCCTCGCGGGAGAAGCCTTCCTGCGGGCCGGGCTCCCGGAGGAGGCCCACGAGTGCTTCTCGGAAATCCTCGACCTCGACAGGGACCTCTCGGCGACCGAATCGGTCCTCGCGGGCGCGGGCGATTCCGTGGCGGGCCTCGCCGCAAGGCTCTCCGCCCGGGAGCCGGGGCGCGGGCTGCAGCTGTTCGCGCACGTAATCCGGCGCGAGACCGAGATAGCCTTCAGGTTCCTCGCGGGCGAAAAGCGGCCCTTCCTCGGGCTCAGGATTATCGGCGGCCGCGCACTGGCCTCGGAAATCCTGACGAGGACCCTGGAGTGCGCCCCCTACTCCCCCTTCGCCGCTCAGTCGCTCTACGAGCTGGGCAACTACCACGCCTCGGAGGGCGAGATGGAGACCGCCATAGGAGTCTACGAGCGGATAATCCGCGATTTCCCGGAGGACAAGTGGCGCGCCCCGGCCGAGTACATGGCCGCCCGCTGCCATTTCGAAATCAACACCGACATCGACAGGGACACATCCAACCTCGACCGGGCGCTGATGCGGTTCAGGCTCTTCCTGCAGAACAACCAGGGGCTGCCGCCGGTGCGGATTTCCGCAGGCGTGGAATCCGACCTCGTGAAGCTCGCGGAGTGGCATGTCGAGCGCATAAGGTCCATGCTGGCGGAGAAGCAGTACCGGATTGCGCGGTACTACGCCGGCAAGAGCCGGCCGCAGGCCGCCAGGTTCTACCTGACGACGCTTCTCAAGGAATACCCGGGGACCGAGTGGGCGGCCAGGGCCAAGGAAGAGCTTGCCGGCGAGCCCGATCAGCCCGAGGCGGTGACCCAATGAAACCCGGCCTTCCGGCAGCCGCGGTCCTTATGGCGTCGCTGGCCGCCTGCGGCTGCGGATACGAGCTGGGCCCGCCGCGCGGCGCAGCGCACAGGTCGATATCGGTGGACATATTCAGGAACGAGACTCGGGAGCGCGAAATCGAGTACCCGCTCGCCGTGATGCTCGTGGCCGAGCTCCGCGCCAGGGGATGGAACGTCACTTCCGCGAAGTCGGCGGACCTGGCGCTGGGCGGGTCAATCCTGGACGTCTCGCAGGACGTCTCGGCCGAGAATCCCTCCGACGTGCCCGAGGCCGGATCGGTGAAGATATCGGTCGAAATCGTCCTCCGGTCAAGGGAAGGACGCGAAATCGGCCGGACGCGCGTATCCGAGTCGGGCGAGTTCGCGGCCGTCCGAGGCGAATCCAGGGACTCCGCCGGGCTGGCGGCGCTCAAGGAACTCGCCCGCGCCGTGGTGCGCGGCCTTGAAACCCTCTGTCTATGACTTATAATTCCGGTTGAAGGCCCCTCGGGGCCGCAGCCCTTTTTTCCGGAGTCTTATGCCCGAATTCCCCGATCTGCCGCCCGACCAGGACCCCAGGGACAGGAGCCCTCGCAAGAGGGCAGGCCTGATATTCCCGCTTATCGTCCTCGCCCTCATCGTCGTCGTCGTCCTCATGAGCCAGATGGGGCCCGAGATTGGCAGGGAGAAGAAGATATCGTACGGCAAGCTCCGCCAGGTCCTGAAGGGGGAGGACACGAGCCTTGTAATCGAAAAGGCGGTGAAGAAGACCGACGATCTCGAAATCCACTTCGTCGACAAGACCGGCAACAAGTTCAAGACAATCGTCCCGGTCGACGAAATCGAAACCGAGCTCAACGAGAAGCTCACCGAGGTGCTCAAGGACCGCTACGACAAGGAGAAGCCCAGCGCGGTCTGGCCGGTGCTGATTTCCCTCGCCCCCTGGGTGATTCTAATCTTCCTCTTCTGGTTCTTCGTAATCCGCCAGATGCGGTCGCCGGTGGGGGGCAGCGTGCTCTCATTCGGCAAGAGCAGGGCCAGGCTGCACCATAGCTCCGACTCCAAAATCACCTTCGCGGACGTCGCCGGCATCCAGGAGGCCAAGGAGGAGGTCTCCGAAATCATCGAATTCCTCAAGGGGCCGACCAAGTTCCAGAAGCTCGGGGGCCGCATGCCGAGGGGGGTCCTCCTGGTCGGCCCACCCGGTTGCGGCAAGACCCTGCTCGCCAAGGCCATCGCCGGGGAGGCGGGCGTGCCGTTCTTCAGCATTTCGGGGTCGGACTTCGTCGAGATGTTCGTGGGCGTCGGCGCCTCCCGCGTGCGCGACCTGTTCAAGCAGGCGAGGGAGAGCGCCCCCTGCATCGTGTTCCTGGACGAGATAGACGCGGTCGGCCGGAAGCGCGGGTCGGGACTCGGCGGCGGCCATGACGAGCGCGAGCAGACGCTGAACGCAATCCTGGTCGAGATGGACGGATTCGACACGGATTCGGGCATCGTGCTGCTGGCCGCCACGAACAGGCCCGACGTTCTCGACCCCGCCCTGCTCAGGCCGGGCCGATTCGACAGGGAAATCGTCATCGATCCGCCGGACATCAGGGGCCGGGAGGAAATCCTGGGGGTCCACGGCAGGAGGGTCAAGCTGTCCGCCGATGTGGACATGCACAAGGTTGCCCGCAGCACGCCGTACTTCTCCGGTGCGGACCTCGAGGCGCTCATAAACGAAGCGGCCCTCATGGCGGCGATGAAGGGGAAGAAGGCCATCGAGGACGAGGACCTCGAGGAGGCGAGGGACAAGGTGCGATGGGGCCGCCAGAAGAAGTCGAGGATTCTGGACGAGGAGGACAAGAAGATTACCGCATACCACGAGGCCGGGCACGCCCTCCTCCACATGCTCCTGCCCGGGGCCGAGCCGCTGCACAAGGTCACAATCATCCCCAGGGGCGTGGCCCTGGGCGCCACGATGTACCTGCCCGAGAAGGACAGGTACCACGTCCGGAAGTCCAAGCTCCTGACCGAAATCAAAATCCTTTTCGGCGGCAGGACGGCGGAGGAGATTTTCTTCAAGGACGTCACTTCCGGGGCTCAGAACGACATCACGCGCGCCTCCGAGCTCGCCCGGATGATGGTCACGAAATGGGGCATGAACGAGGAGCTCGGCCCGATATCCTACAGCGAATCCGAGGAGCACCTCTTCCTCGGCCGGGAGATTACTAAGCAGATTAACAGGTCCGAAGCGACGGCCGAGCTGATTGACAAGGAGGTCAAGGCTATAATCGAGGCGTGCTATTCGGAGGCCGAGGCCCTCATCAAGAAGAACAAGAAGCTCCTCGAGAAAATAGCGGAAGCCCTCATCAAGTACGAAGTCCTGACCGCGGATGAAATCAGGAGCATCATGGACGGCAAGGACATCGACGAGATGAAGAGCCGCAAAACTGCGGTTCCCGGGAAAGCCAAGGCCTCGGCCGCAGAGCCGGACAAGGGCAGGGCGTCCGAAATCCCCGAGGAGGAGAAGAAGGCGCTGGAGAAGCACGGCGGTCCCGAGCCGACCCCGGCTTGAGACCCGGCCTTGTCCAGGGAAGTAGATTTCCCCTTCCTTCCCCCATTAAATCACGTAAATCAGCATAGGGAATCATGTTAATCCCTTAGCGAAAATATTCTTGTAGAAATTTCAAAGATATCCCGGTTTCGCGCGCGCAGCGCGTGATATAACCCGGACGAGCCCAACCTCTATGGTTCCGGCTCGTCCGGGTTTTGATTAGTCATTCCCCGGCCATGGGTTCCGGCCGCCGCGCCCGTCCGCGCTTCCGCCGCCGTCCCGGGCGGGCTCCTGCGATTTCTACCTCTCTTCATCCTCCCGGCCACCGCTTCCTCGACACGGCAGTTCGACGCGGCTATAATCCCGGCCTTCCCGCGCAGACTCAATCCAATCCGCGCTTGGGAGACAGGAGAGCGCCATGGAAGGGGAAACGGGCGAATATTGCGGGCTCATGGCCGTATACGGGAGCGATTCCGCAGCGCACGACGTATACCTCGGGCTCTGCTCGCTGCAGCACCGCGGCCAGGAGAGCGCCGGAATCGTGGCCTCGGACGGCCGAAACCTGCAGAGCAGGAAGGGGCCCGGCCTGGTGTCGGACCTGTTCCGCGGAGAGGATTTCGGCCGGCTGCCGGGCAGATCCGCCAGAGGTCACGTGCGATATTCCACCACCGGGTCAGGCAGGATTCAGAACATCCAGCCGCTGGTGGCCGAGCAGGTCGACGGCCTGCTCGCCGTGGCGCACAACGGCAACCTCGTCAACGCCGCGGAGCTCAGGAGGCAGTACCAGGACAAGGGCGCAATCTTCGAGACGAGCACGGACAGCGAGATCATCGTCCATCTCCTGGCAGACCCGGAGCACAGGAGCCGCAAGGACCGCTTCGAGCGGTGCCTCGACCGCCTGAAGGGATCCTACTGCTTCCTGTTCCTCACGAAGGACATGGTTGTCGCGGCCAGGGACCCGAACGGGTTCAGGCCTCTGTGCCTGGGCAGGAAGGGCGACGCCCATATCCTGGCTTCCGAGACCTGCGCGCTCGACCTCCTCAAGGCGGACTATGTCAGGGACATCGAGCCGGGAGAGATAGTATTCCTGTCCGGCAGGGGCGTGGAGAGCCGCAAGTTCGGGTCCCCGTGCGGCGGATCCCTTTCGCAGTGCATCTTCGAGCACGTGTATTTCGCCAGGCCCGACAGCAGCGTCTTCGGAGAGAACGTCCATGCGGTCAGGGTCAAGCTCGGCAAGAGGCTCGCCGATGAGCATCCCGTCGAGGCG